>JAISMT010000087.1 GCA_031276585.1 Bifidobacteriaceae bacterium | reverse complement strand
CGCCCCAAACCACTGGGCTACCAAGAGCGCGGCTTGGGCGTTGAGTGCCATGTGGCGGCCCCGCAGGGGAATACCTATCGGTTCGGCCGGTCCAGAGTCCAGCCCGTAGGTCCACACTTCTACGCCGTCTGCCGCCACTCCCCCGGCTTGAACAGCGGTGGCGAGGGCCCGTGCCCCCGGGTCGCTCGCGTCGGTTACCAGCACCCCGGGGGGCTGCACGCGTGCGGTGAATTCTCTAAAGGCCGCTTCATAGGCTGCTGCCGTGTGGTAATAGTCCAGGTGGTCGGCTTCCACGTTGGTCACGACGGCTACCTCGGGTTGGTAGTTGAGGAAGGAGCCGTCTGATTCGTCCGCTTCAATCACCATTACCGGCCCCGTGCCCAGGTGTGCCCCGCTATCCCGGCCGGATAGTTCAGAGCCGATGGCGTAAGAGGGTTCCAGCCCCGCCGCTTCTAAGGCCGCTACCACCATGGCCGACGTGGTGGTCTTGCCGTGGGTTCCAGCCACCGCTACCAGCCGCCGGACGTTGGCTAGCTGCGCTAACGCTTCGGAACGGTGCTGCACTACCAACTCGGGTTGGCGGCGTGCAGCCAGCAGTTCCGGGTTTGATTCCAGGATGGCGCTGCTGAGTATCAAGCGGTCTAGGCCCGTTAAATGCTGGGGTGAATGCCCCACGTTGACTTCTATCCCCAAGGCCTGTAACCGCTCTAGAGTGGCGGAATCTTTGCCATCGCAACCGGATACCCGTAAACCTTGTGCCACTAATAGCTCGGCTACGGCGGCCATGCCTACTCCACCAATTCCCATCAGATGTACGGACTCGCTCACCGGCACACTCCCCGGATTAATTCCACTAGCTGTTGGGCGCCATCGTGAATAGCTACCGAACCAGCCGCTTGCGCCATCTGCTCTAGCCGGTCCGGCGCAGTCAACAATTCCACTAGGTGTTGCGTGGCCCAATCCTTAACTTCGGCGCCGCTAACCAATACGGCTCCCCCGGCCTCGGTCAGAGCGGCGGCGTTGAGGCGTTGTTCTCCGTTACCCACGTCTAATGGCACCAGCACCGCGGGTAAGGCAGCGCAGGCCAGCTCTGAAACGGTACCGGCGCCTGCCCGCTGTACCGCTAGATCGGCGGCCGCTAAAGCCCATTCCATCTGCGGAAGATACTCCCGGATGTGGTAGTGCTGTAGTTCATTGGGGCTTAAAGCGGCCCGGATGGCCTCGGCTTTACCCCGCCCCGTGAGGTGTAAGACCTGAGTCCCCGCTTCCAACAGTGCTGGCGCTAGGGACACCACATCACGGTTTAACCGCAGGGCACCCAAAGAGCCTCCAGAAACTAATAGGGTGGGCCGGTCGGGGTCTAGCCCTAGCGCGGCCCGGGCTCCTGCCCGTGCCGCGGCCCGGTTCAGATCTGCTAATTCGCGCCGTAGCGGCATACCCACTACTTGCGCACCGGGCAAGGGAGTACCGGGGAAGGCTACTCCCACCGCCGCCGCGTGTTTGGCACCATAGCGGTTGGCTAAACCGGGACGTGCGTTGGCCTCGTGTACCACCACGGGTAGACCGGCTTTGAAGGCCGCTCGGTAGACCGGAGTGGCGGTGTAACCGCCAAAACCAACCACTGCGTCGGGGGCAAATTCCCGCAGTAAAGCATCCAAGCGGCGCATGGCTTGCCGCCAAAGCCCCGGGAAACGCAACGCGTAGGTTCCGGGGCGCCGCGGCAACGGCACTTTGGGAATGGTGACCAGCTCCAGGCCCGCTGCGGGCACCATGGTGGCTTCTAATCCTTCGGTGGTGCCCACCACTCGTAACGCCACCGTGGCGCCATCGGCCGCGTTACCGTCTGACCGCCCGTTACCGTCTAACCGCCCAGTGCCGTCTGCCTGCCCGTTACGGTCTAACCGTCCCGTCCCGCCCGTGCTACCGCCCCGCGCTTCAGCACCAGCCGAGCCACCGCTGTCAGCGTTCGCTTGGCGTTGCAGTTCCGCAGCGGTAGCTAACAGTGGTCCCACATGCCCAAACGTCCCGCCTCCAGCTAAAACTAGCCTCATCAGACCACCGTTCCCCGGGGGCGGGTTTCGGTAGACCGGGCTGAGCCAGCCGCCCCAGCAGTACCTCCAGAACCAGGCGTACCAGCAGACCCTTTAGCTTCTAACACTGTTCCCACTCGTCGTGAACGGCGGGACCGCCAAGACAGTGCCACTTTTACTTCCGGATCGGTTCGCATCAGCCCAAAGACTACGCCGATGGCCCCCAGGCAGCTGATCAACGCGGAACCACCGGAAGAAACAAAAGGCAAAGGCACCCCAATTACGGGCAATAGTTTGATCACCATCCCAATGTTGATCAGGGCTTGACCTTCGATCCAGCAGGCGATGGTTCCCACCGCGATCTGTACCGAACGGTTGGGGTGGAGCCGCACTATTTGAAACAATCCAAACCCCAGCACCCCAAAAAGGCAAAGCACGGCCAGGGCTCCCACCAGGCCGGTTTCCTCACCCACGATGGCGTATATAAAGTCCGAGTCAGCTTGCGACAGATAGGCCCATTTGGCCCGGGAGGCCCCTAACCCGGAACCGAACCAACTCCCGGAAGCCAGCGAGTAACGGGCTTGGACAATTTGGTAACAGGCGTCTGAGGCGTCAGTACAAGAGTTGGGGTCGAACGCCATTTTGAGGCGTTCGCGCCGTCCCGGGGAAGCGACTACCGCCAAATAGGCCGCGAAGCCCCCTGCTCCTACTAGGACTAATAGTTTGGACCAAGGCACACCGGCTAGCACCAGAGCCCCCATGGACATAACCCCCAAGACCAGGGCGGTACCGGCATCCGAACCGGCCATCACCATTCCCAGTGCCAGGGCTATACCAATCAGTCCCGGCACTGCCAGGTCGCTCCAATTGGTTAGTGCGTCCCGTTTCATGGCTAGCACCGAGCCCAACCACAGGGCTAACCCGAATTTGATGAATTCGGACGGCTGCAGGGTGATGGTTTCGGTGATGGGTAGCCAGTTACAGTTGCCGTATTTACAAGCGCCTAGCGGGGTAAAGACCACTAGAGCCTGCAGGATCAGGGTGGCCAGCAGCGCCGACCAAGCCACAACTCGCCCCAGGAGCCGGTGGGTGTGCGCCAAAATAGCGCCCCCTATTAGTCCCAGCAGTGCATAAGATCCTTGCACTATCCCCGCCCGGTAGGGGTTTTCGCCTTGGTTCAATGCCACCACAGTGTGGGCTGACATGCTCATAACCAGCCCAAATACTGTCAGCACCACCACGGGGATCAACACCATGTAGTAGGCACCCACCAGGGCGCGTAGCCTCAGCGGACTCATGGTTCACCGCGACCGGCTACGGCTAGACCATTTTGGTTCTGCAGTTTTGACGTTTGAGCCGGGGTTTCCCCCGCTCGGGGGGTAGCTAGGGGTTCAGTTGCCGATGCGGTCTGAGTGCTCAACGCTTGAGCCGCCTGGGCAAAGGCTTGGCCTCGTTCAGCATAGGACTGGAACTGGTCCATGGAAGCACTGGCGGGCGCTAATAGGACTACGTCTCCTGGTTGGGCTAGGGTCTGCGCCGTTTGGACCGCCCGGAGCATTACCTGAGGGCCAGGTTCTACTTCGATTACCGGCACGGTGGGGGCGTGAGCCGCTAAGGCTTGACGCAGTTCGGTCCGGTCTATGCCTATGAGAACAGCCGCTTTGAGCCGGTCGGCCTGTGTCTGAACCAAGCTTTCGAAGCGGGCGCCTTTGGCCAGACCGCCCGCAATCCACACCACTGAACGGGGGGGGAAAGCAGCTAGTGCGGCGGCCGCAGCATGAGCGTTAGTCGCTTTGGAATCATCCACGTACCGAACCTCGCCGTGTGTAACCACGTGGGCCAGCCGGTGCGGCTGGTGGTGGAAGTTACGTAGCCCCTGCCCGATGTCGCTTGGTTCCACCCCGTAAGCCAGCGCCAGTCCGGCTGCTGCCAGAGCGTTAGCCACCACATGGGGGGTAGGCCGGCCTCCGGGACCAGCCAGATGGGATAGGTCTTCTAGGGAAGCTATTACTTGTCCGTGCCGTTGCCGCCTTTGGTAGAAAGCGCGGTCTACTAGAGACGAACCCACTAATCCGAGTTGTCCCGCCAGGGGGACGGCGAGCGTGAAACCTGCCCGCACCACTCCGGGGAGGGCTGTTGCCGCTAGTTTTTGGGCTATTGGGTCGGTTGTCCCAAATAGCACGGCTCCGCGGGAACCGGGAGGTGCCTCGGTGGGACCGGTAGCAGCGGTTACACCTTGGAAAATACGGCCTTTAGCGGCCGCGTAATCCTCTAAAGACCCGTGCCAGTCCAAATGGTCGGGAGCCACGTTCAGTAGGGCCGCTGCTAGAGGTTGCATGGAGTAGGTGTGCTGCAGTTGAAAGGAAGAGAGTTCCACTGCAAACACTTCTATCTCCGGGTCCAGTACCGCTGTGACCAGCGGGTTGCCCACGTTGCCGGCGGTAACCACCCGCCGGGAAGCGGCCGCCAAAATGGAGGCCAGCATTTGGACCACCGTAGTTTTGCCGTTAGTGCCGGTTACGGCCAGCCAGGGGGCATCTTCCCGAGCCCGCAACCGCCACGCTAATTCCACCTCGGACCAGACCGGTACTGCGGCTTGCCGCGCCGCCAGTAGTAACGGATGGTGCGGTGCCCAACCGGGGGAAACTATCAATAGATCCAGTTGGTCTACCGCTACCGCGCTGGGAGGCAGAACGTCTCCTAACTCGGGGTGGG
The DNA here is from genome assembly GCA_031276585.1 of Bifidobacteriaceae bacterium. Next base: position 2,061 of record JAISMT010000087.1, on the reverse strand, counting down.
AGACGGCCGGCGAGGGTTTGCCGGTAGGGGCATCCTCCACTAGAAGTAGGTCCGCCCCTAACGGCCGTAACGCTGCCACCACCGCCTGCCCGCTAATCCCTAAGCCCGCTACCGCCACTCGGCGGCCAGCCCAATTTTTTACCTGATCAGCGCTAATACTCAACGCGCTACCACCCATTCGGCGTAAAACAAGCCCAAACCCACCGCTACAAACAGAGCTGAAATGAGCCAGAACCGGATCACAATGGTCACTTCACCCCAACCGCTGAGTTCAAAGTGATGGTGTAGGGGCGCCATTTTGAAGACTCGTTTGCCTCCGGAGATTTTGAACCAAAGGATTTGGATTACATCACTAGCGGCCACAATCACAAACAATCCACCGATCACGGCGGCTAACACTTCCGTGCGGGTCACAATGGAGAGCCCCGCGTAGGCGCCGCCTAAAGCTAAAGCTCCGGTGTCTCCCATGAAGATTTTGGCTGGGGAGGAGTTCCACCACAAGAATCCGGCGCAGGCCCCCATGATGGCGGCCGCCACCATGGCCACGTCCAAGGGGTCACGAATGGTGTAGCAGTGGGTGATGCCGTGGGCCGGATCGCACAGTTTGGCTATGCCCCATAAGGCCACAATGATGTAGCCCGCAAACACCATGGTGCTGGCCCCGGTGGCGAGCCCGTCCAAGCCGTCAGTGAGGTTGACGGCATTGGTCCAAGCGGTGATTAGGAAATTGGCCCAGAGCACAAACAGGATTACCCCTAAGGTGCGCCCCGCAAAGGCCAGGTCTATGGAAGTGTCCCGCAAAAAGGAGATTTTGAAGGAAGCTGGAGTCCAACCTTGTGGGTTGGGAAAATTGATGGCCAGCAGTGCAAACGTGACTCCCACTAGGCCTTGGCCCGCAAACTTCCAAGCCGCGCTTAACCCGAGGGAACGTTGCCGGGATATTTTGATGAAATCATCGAGAAAGCCCACTATCCCCATGCCAGCAAACAGCAGTAACACCAGGAGGGCCGAGGGGCGGGGGGAACGTTCTAGGATCAGATCCGCCCCAAAGTACCCGCTCAAAGCAGCCAGAATTATGACCACACCCCCCATGGTGGGGGTACCGCGTTTGGTGTAGTGCGCGGTGGGGCCATCCTGCCGGATGAACTGGCCGTAAGACCTTTTAACCAGGAACTTTATGAACCAGGGGGTGCCGAACAGGGCTAGCGCCAGCGCTATACCAAACGAGTACAGAATGTTGAGCATTCAGGCCCTGCCGTCCCCCCGGTCCTGGGTGGGTTCAACCAGCTCATCCGCCACTTGCCAGAGGCCAATTCCGTGGGAACCTTTGAGCAAAATGAAATGGTCTGAAGCTTCATCCCACAAGCGGTCCGCCAGTCCGGCGGTGTCCGGAAGGTGTAGCAGCTCAATCCCCCCCGTGTTTTGGGCGCTCTCATGAAAGTAGCGGGCTTCTTCCCCCACCGTAATCAGGCGGTGGGCACCGGAACGGGCTACCAGATTACCGAGGCGGCGGTGCTGCGCTTTAGAGGCTGCGCCTAGTTCCAGCATGGAACCCAACACCACGGTGAGTTTCTTTTCCGCCCGGTTCGCTAAATCCACCGCGGTAGCAAGCGCCGCTTCAACTGATTCCGGGTTGGAGTTGTAGGAATCATCTAATACCAGGGCACCGTTGGATAGTTCATTGACCGCCATGCGGTGGGCACTCAACGGCCGCGCTTCCTGCAGAGCGGCCGCCGCTTCCGGTAGCCGAATGCCAATAGCAACAGCCGCCGCTATCGCGGCCAGAACGTTTATAGCCAAGTGGGTACCGGTGAGTTTGGTGTCAATGCGCTGGGGTGGTGCCAAACTGTCTTGGTCTTCCACGGTGATGCTTAGCTGCCCTAAATGGTTGGTTTGAATGTCAGAACCCCTAATTTGGGATATGGCAGAGAAACCAAAAGTGACGGCAGCCCGTTCATCGGGGGCTACAAAGACCATAGCGGCAACCGCTTGGTCATCCTGGTTCAAAACCGCCAAACTACCAGCTGACAGCCCTGCCACTAGTTCTGATTTGGCCCGAGC
>JAISMT010000155.1 GCA_031276585.1 Bifidobacteriaceae bacterium | reverse complement strand
TCCAACCCGTCCAACCTTCCGTTCCGACCCGAGTGGCAGCGCCCCAACGGCCAGCTCCCAGTAATGCTGTAGCCGCGGCAGAAGTACTGCGGCGAGCTGCCGCCCACCTGCCTTCGCCCCACCCAGTGCAATGGACTATCGACACTCAAGGCTGGGTGCCAACGGTTCAGGCTCCCTCCGTAGCTCATGTGGTGACAGCGCTAGTGGAAGCTTCGGCCGTAAAATCAGAGGGACGTCCGGTACTAGTCTCCGCCCGGACTTGGCCTGGCCGCCTAGTGGTAACCATCTCGGACCGAGCCGAAATTTCTCTTGGTGAACTGGCCTTAGGTCCCCAACCGCAGGCCGTACAAACACTGATCCGGCAGATAAATGCCGCATTAGTAGCCACCCCCGTGGCCAATGGTCAAGGCACCAGCACAGTATTGACTGTGCCTATTCCCCCCGGCATGGACTAACGTTTCACCCGTGACTTCAACCGACAGCGGCAACGCAGGCAGCGCCATCTTTGTAACCGACACCTCCGGTCTGGTCATTGGTATCAACCAAGAGTTCGCACGTGTCACCGGACGCCAACCCCAACAGGTCCTGGGTGGCCCCTGGGGGGCGCTGTTGGATCAAGCCACCCCGTTAGGGCTTCAGCGGCTCGTAGGCACCGGAATGGGCCGCACCACCTACACCGGAGCCTACGTCCGTTTTGCGACCGGGAGCGGCCCCAGCCCTTGGTATCTGTTGGTAATGGTGGTAACCACCGGAGCCCAGGTTTATGTAGCCACCAGGGCTAACGCCGAGCGCGCTACCCAGGAACTGGGCTCTCTTTATGCCAGTGCGTTGGCTCGTGAGGAAGCAGCTACGGCCGCTGGGGCTTCCCTAGACAACGCAGCAGCAACCGGCGAGGCCGCTATTTTGGCCAGCTTGGCTACCCTCGGTTTCAAGGACTACAGCGATTTACTCCGGGCCGCACTGCCGGCGGAAGTCCCCGCCGTGGGTCATCTACCCGCCGAGCCGACTGATCCAACATTGACCAGCGTGTGGGCTTCAGCTTTGGGCGTAGACCGGCATTTGGAACGGCAACAAGATGGTTATCTAAAACTATCCAAAACCTCTAATTTGCTGGTCAAAGGCGCCGCTGACCTCATAGAACAGATTGAACCCATGGAGGAGGCAGCCACCCAGATAATGGCAGCTGCGCGCACTCTCTCTGGCTCCGCGACTCCCCTCACGGCAGCCCATCGCGTATCAACTTCGGTAGAACAAAGCGGCATTCGCTTCCGGGCTTTAACGCTGGGAGTGAACCGGGCCCAGGAGTTGGTTTCAACCCATCGGATGCTACTGGCAGTGGCTCGCTTAGTGGACCGAGCTACCTTGGAAACACTTTCCTATTCCAACCAACTGGGTCAAGCTGATCTGGGCCTTGTAGTGCCTCTGGTAGGCGCACTCCATACGTTAGCCCCGCCCCTGGCTATGGGTTCAGCTCGTGTCACCGCCAACTTGACCCGGCTGTCCCGGGAAGCCACCGAAGCCGCCGGGCAGGTACGTATGTTGGACACCACACTGACCAGCTGGCAGTTGTTGGCCAAACGCTTTGACTTACCCGATTCGTTGATCCCCGGGGATTTGGACGCTAAGGGAGCCGCTTTGAAACTCGATGGCATACGTGACTTGGCTCGGGGTGCCATCACCCAATCTGGGCCCGATGCAGCGGCCTTCTCCGAGGCGGCGGCCGGTGTGGCTCGAGCGCTACGTTACGCTCCCGGGTTCAGTTTTGCCCTGTGATTTTTACCGCGGTTGCGGTTCCCGTAGGGACTTCTTCGACGGTGGTAGCAGCTAGCACTCTGTCGCCCTGGTAGAACACGGCTGCCTGTCCAGCAGCCAGACCTCGCATCGGTTGGTCCAGGGTCACTTGTTGCCGGGGCCCCTCGGCCCCGGGCACCTGGCGGACTCGGCCCGGCAGAGCTGTACCGTGAGCCCGCAATTGCACTAAACAAGCTAAGTCTTCTCCGGCCAGCACTTGGGCTTGAGCCGCGGGATCCAGCCACACTGCCTGGGAGGTCATAAAACGATCCACCCGCAGTAACCCCACCGGGCCCACTCGCACCACTCCGCTCGCCGTATCGATACCGGTCACGTAACGGGGGGCGCCATCGGCCGCGGGACGCCCTAAATGCAACCCGCGCCGCTGCCCCACCGTGAACTGGTAGGCACCGGTGTGAGTGCCCACGGAGACCCCATCTTGGTCTAAGACCGGCCCGGGGCGTTCCCCTAACCGGGAACGTAGAAAACCTTGAGTGTCGCCATCGGCCACAAAACAAATGTCGTAGGAATCGGGTTTCTCCGCCACCGGCAGTCCCCTCTGAGCGGCTTCTAAACGCACCTCGTCTTTAGAACGCGCCTCACCCAACGGAAACAAACAGTGGCGCAAAGCTTGCGGCCCTGCCACCGCCAAGACATAAGACTGGTCTTTAGCTAAATCCCGGCCTCGCCGCAAACTAACACCGCCCTGGGCGGTGGTTTTGACCCGGGCGTAGTGCCCGGTAGTGATGGCGTCAAAACCCAAAGCCAACCCTCGTTCCAAAAGCACCTGGAATTTGATGAATTCGTTGCAACGCACACAGGGGTTAGGGGTACGCCCGGCGGCATAAGATTGCAAAAAATCTTGCACTACCAGGTCTTCAAACTCTTCCGAGAGGTCCCAAACATAAAAATCCAGGCCTAGTTGTTCGGCAGCCCGCCGGGCATCAGAAGCATCCTCAATGGAGCAACAGCCGCGCGACCCTTGCCGAGTTTGGGAACGGTTGCGCATTAGGGCCATGTGTACACCTACCACTTGGTGGCCGGCCTCGGCGGCTCGGGCTGCCGCCACGGCACTATCTACTCCGCCCGAAAGCGCCGCCAGCACTTTCACCTTTGCCCTCCCCGAACCCGAGCGGCAGCCTGCGCCCGTTCGATCACCTCCGGCAGCACAGCCACCAACTTTTTGATATGGCTGGCCTGAGTTCTGTAACCAACGGATACGCGCAACGCCGAGCTAGCTTGTTCGCGGTTCAAACCCATTGCTTCCAACACGTGGGAAGGTTGCGCTACCCCGGCAGTGCAAGCGGA
>JAISMT010000176.1 GCA_031276585.1 Bifidobacteriaceae bacterium | reverse complement strand
AAACTTGGACTTCACTGGGGGAGCCACTGGCATCTATGGGATCAAAAAGTATTCTTTCTTGGGCATAGACCTGTCTCAAGACATTCACTTGTTTGGCTTATCTTTTCCGCCCAATATTTCTTTCTATATGTTCACCGTGGCCTGTATGGGTATTGCCGTGGTTTTTGCTGCGAGGCTAGCAAAGGGACGTATGGGCCGGGCTTGGCAAGCGGTGCGCGATGACGAGGACGCCGCTGAGGCTATGGGTATCAACACTTACACCACCAAGTTAACGGCTTACATTACGGGCGCTATTTGGGGTGGCATGGCCGGAATGCTGCACGGTGCCCACGTGGGTGGCATTTCACCCACCCAGTTTATGTTCCTGAACTCAGCTTTGATCTTGATGGCTGTGGTGATGGGTGGCATGGGTTCTACTCCGGGTGTGATTTTAGGTGCATTGTTTATCTCGTTGACCCCCGAGCTACTAAGAGAAGCTAGAGACGCGCGCTACTTGCTGTTCGGCGTGGTTTTGGTGGTGGTCATGGTGTTTAGACCGAAAGGTTTGTGGCCCGCGAACTGGAACTTACCTTTCCTTAGCTCCGGCCATGTGGAACGCACCAACCAGCTAATTGAACCCCCAGCAGGGGGAATTTCAACCCCGGGGCCTAAGTCTCAGCCCCCAAGCGGTCCAGTGGCGCCATCTAACTGGCCGGCGGAAGGAGAGAAACCATGAAACTCCCCGGAGCTGAACTGGTGGTTTCCCATCTACCAGGACATCAAAATCCCGAGGTAGACCGCATTTTGCGGGTCACGGATCTGAAGGTTCAATTTGGTGGTGTCAAAGCCGTAGATGGCCTGAGTTTCTCGGTCAAACACGGCGAAATTGTTTCTATCATCGGCCCCAATGGGGCTGGTAAAACCTCGGCTTTCAACTGCATCACTGGTTTCTATAAACCCAGTGGCGGGCAGGTTGAATTCTGTGGCCATGATGTGACAGGTTGGCGGCCCTCCCGGATCACCAAACACGGTTTAGCCCGCACCTTCCAGAACCTACGGCTTTTTGCGGATCTCTCCGTGGTGGACAACGTACGCACTGGTGAGCACACTCGGGTAAGGGAAAACCTATTTGATACGGTGTTCCATACTCCCCGCTATCACCGCCAGGAACGCAAGTCGATGGAGGCGGCGCGCGGGTGGCTGGATTTTGTGGGGTTCACCGATGCCGAAGACGCCGCTATTTCCCAACTTTCCTATGGGGCCCGGCGGCGAGTCGAAATTGCCCGGGCGTTGGGCTGTGAACCGGAGCTTTTGTTGTTGGATGAACCGGGAGCCGGTCTAAACCACAACGAGAAGGAAGAACTTTTAGACCTAATCCGCCGCATCCAAGCCCTTGGAGTCTCCATAGTCCTGATTGAACACGATATGGGTTTGGTGATGGAAGTATCCGAGAGGGTGGTGGTCATGAACTACGGCAAAGAGATTGCGGACGGCACGCCAGCCGAAGTCAAAGCTGACCCAGCAGTTATTGAAGCCTATTTGGGGACGGAGGACGGCTGATGGGCACCGATCTGGTGGTCAAAGACGTCGACTTGTTCTACTCCCGGGTTCAGGCGCTACGGGACTTGAACCTAGAGGTCCGCTCGGGCGAGATTGTGGCTCTGTTAGGTAACAATGGCGCCGGTAAAACCACCACCATGAACTTACTTTCTGGTCTGATCCGGCCTAAACGGGGCACCGTGCACTGGGGGAAAGTAGATCTAGCTAAAGCCTCCCCTTGGGCGGTAGTACGAGCCGGGGTGGTGCAAGTACCGGAAGGTCGGCGCATTTTCTCCACCATGACCGTGGAAGAAAACCTTCAGCTAGGCGGCTACCTGGAGCGCAATCCCAAAGTGGTTCAAGCTCGCATTGAGGAAGCCTACGAGTTGATGCCTATATTGGCTCAGCGCCGTGACCAGCAAGGCGGCACCATGTCCGGCGGGGAACAGCAAATGCTGGCCATAGCCCGGGCTTTAGTAGCTGACCCGAAACTGTTGCTACTGGATGAACCTTCAATGGGTTTAGCTCCGTTGATTGTGAAACAGGTGATGGAGATTATCCAAACCGTGGGGCAAGCCGGGCGCACTGTGCTTTTGGTAGAACAGAACGCCCGTGCGGCCCTGAAGATCGCGGATCGGGCGTACGTGTTGGAAGGTGGCACCGTGCGCCTGGAGGGCAGTGCCGCCGAGTTAGCACATGACCCGCAAGTCATTGACGCCTACCTAGGGGCGTAGACCATTCGGAATCTGAAACCTTAATCAAGATGACGCAGCAGTATTTGCGCGGCACTAGTTTCTCCCAGTGCCAGATCTGGAAAGACGGGATAGGCGAATCGAAGTGCAACACCGGTACGGGGAACGCCAACCAGGTGCGGGCAGCTTTGAATAAGGCAAAACTCAAGTACTCCTTCCAGTCCACTATGGTTAGCGAAGCTGCCTCCAAAGCTGAAATCAACGGTAACCGCCCCATGATTGTGGGCTACGGGTACAAGGCGGGCGGCGGTCACATGGTGGTGGTGCGATCATACGTGTACAACTACTCGGCAACTGATGGGCGCTATTTGTACTGGAACGACCCGGCCGATGGGAAGTATAAGGGTGGAACCTACGCCTACCTGAAGTCCAATACTCAATGGACAGTAAACGGTGTTTTCTATCAACTGAAGAAGGTGTGAGATGAGGTCACCAACGGCAATCGGAATGTTCCTGAGTCTGCTGGTCTTAGGCGCTACTGCGACGGCCGCTGTTGCGACCGACGACGGCCATGTTCCGAGTGACGTACGCCGGTGGTTCTCAACTGAGGGGGTGACTCAGGTGCGTATGCTGGGAGCCGGTGACCCGAGCGGCAACCTTGCTTTTGGAAGCGCTACTTTGGGGGAACCAACGGCTGACTTTACCATAGGGGAAGATTTCCCTGAAGCCAACCAGCCCGCGGCCACCGACCTTGAGCCAACTGGGGGATGGAGCGCACCGATTCTTGTTTCCGGCCAGCCCAGCGGCGTTGTCAAGGTCACCCGCACCCCAAACGGGGTTTTCAATTTCATGGTTGAGGCGGACGTGCCTACTGCCGTTGCACTCAGCCACCTTGATGATGCGGTCTTCGTGACAGACGGCCTAAACGGCACATTTGTTGTTGACGGCGAGACCGTCACTCAAATCAACGAGGAAACCGGGCCCGAAGGGTTCGCCACTTCAACCGATGTGCTTCAAGCGGCCGTCGAGACCCAACGCACCGAGATTGATAGTGCCGAAGCAGCTGCTGGCGGCCCAGTCTACGGTTTCGCACCGATCCAACTATCCGAATTTATTAAGTCTTGGGATCCTGTGTCCAGGACCGATAGTGGCACGTTAGGGGTCGGCTGGGTAATGGTGGCCTTGGCGATTACGTTCACCCTGGTCGGCTCTGCGGGTAAAATCGTGTCGTCGAGGCCATAATAAAAGCCCGAACTTTCTCGAGTGCGCAGGGCGCCAGGCTCCCAGGTCTATTCGGTTTCACACGGTACGTATCAAAAGCCCGTGTCACGATGTCAGTTGCGCTCAACCGATGATCCCCTATTCCTCCGTGCAAACTGGGCTGAGTGAGTGCCGCCAGGTTAACTTTAGAGGCGTTCCACCTAGAGACATCTAAACAAGCCGCGGTACCAAACGCTGATCTACCTGCATGCGCAGTTGTTCAGGAGCACCGGAGCCATCCAAAACCAAATCAGCCACCGCTTCCCTTTCCGCATCGCTAGCTTGAGCGGCCAGCCGGGCCTGGGCGGCCGCCCGGTCCAAGCCCCGCCGCATCACCCGCTGCAAACGCAGCTCTTCTGGAGCTGAGACCGTCACCACCAAGTCAAAACTGTCAGCTTGACCAGTCTCAACCAGTAAAGGAATGTCAAAAACCATGGCTTTAGCGCCCGCCGCTTGGGCCGCTTGGGCGTTCTGCTCAGCGGCGGCCCGCACCAGCGGATGCACTATAGCTTCAAGCCGCAAACGAGCCGCTGGGTCACCAAACACTACCCGAGCCAAAGCCGCCCGATCCAACGACCCGTCTAGCGTTAACACTTGCGGACCGAACTCAGCTACCACCCGGGCCAACCCCGCTGTACCGGGAGCTACCACAGCACGAGCCCAATGGTCGGCATCGGACACCGGGAAACCCAAGCTAGCTAAATGAGCACTAACTGTGGACTTCCCGGCGGCCATACCTCCAGTTAAAGCGACTCGCAGCAACCCGCAGCGCCTAACCTGGACCTAAATCTAAACCACTTGGTCTCTGGAAACTTTGACACCCGACTCAAGTTTTTCTTACTCGGGGCTCCCGCAAAAGATTCGACCATAGGGAGAAGACTTTGTGGGGTGTTCTAGTTTCCGGTGAGCTTTTCCCGCAAGGCCGCTAAGGCCTCGTCTGAGGCCAGTGTGCCGCTGGAATCTTCTAGCTCCGAGGAATAGTTCGCGGCGGTACCTTCTTCTACCGCTGCACTCTGGTCAGCCTGCCGCGCGGTCTGCACCTGCGCTTTGTGGGCCTGCCAGCGGGCCAAGGCGTCCGCGTAAGCCTGCTCCCAGGCTTCCCGTTGGGCGTCAAAGCCTTCCATCCACTCGTTGCTCTCCGGATCGAAGCCCTCGGGATACTTGTAGTTCCCTTCTTCGTCGTATTCCGCCGCCATGCCGTAGAGCGCGGGGTCAAAGGTGGAATCGTCACCCTCGGGGTCCACGCAATCATTGGCTTGTTTGAGCGACAGTGAAATCCGCCGCCGCTCCAAATCAATGTCAATTACCTTGACGAATACGGTCTCGCCAACCTTGACAACCTGTTCCGGTTGTTCCACGTGCCGCACTGCCAGTTCCGAAATATGCACCAGGCCTTCGATGCCGTCTTCCACCGACACGAACGCACCGAAGGGCACCAGCTTGGTCACCTTACCGGGCACCACTTGGCCGATGGCGTGGGTCCGGGCAAACAGCTGCCACGGGTCTTCCTGGGTGGCTTTGAGCGACAAAGAAACCCGTTCCCGGTCCAGCTCCACTGAAAGCACCTCTACGGTAACTTCCTGGCCCACTTTGACCACTTCTTCGGGATGGTCAATGTGCTTCCAGGACAACTCAGAAACGTGGACCAAACCGTCTACGCCACCCAAGTCCACGAAGGCGCCAAAGTTGACGATGGAGGAAACCACACCGGTACGCACTTGGCCTTCTTTGAGTTGGGAAAGGAAAGTGGAACGCACCTGGGATTGGGTCTGCTCCAACCAGGAACGGCGGGAAAGCACCACGTTGTTGCGGCTCTTATCGAGTTCAATGATCTTGGCATCCAATTCCTGGCCCACGTAAGGCAGCAGGTCGCGGACTCGGCGCATTTCCACCAGGGACGCCGGCAGGAATCCGCGCAACCCAATGTCAACAATCAAGCCACCCTTGACTACCTCGATCACGGTGCCGGTCACCACGCCATCGGCTTCCTTGATCTTTTCGATGTCGCCCCAAGCCCGCTCGTATTGGGCCCGTTTCTTGGACAAGATCAAACGGCCTTCTTTGTCCTCTTTGGTGAGAACTAAGGCTTCGATTTTCTCCCCCACGGTCACAATTTGGGAGGGGTCAACGTCATGGCGGATGGAAAGCTCACGGGAAGGGATTACGCCTTCCGTCTTGTAGCCGATGTCGAGGAGTACCTCGTCTCGATCAACCTTGACTACAGTGCCTTCTACCACGTCGCCGTCGTTGAAGTATTTGATAGTGCCGTCAATTGCGGCTAACAGATCCTCGTTGCTGCCTATGTCGTTCACAGCGACTTCGGGGATGGGTGCTTCGGAAACTGGGGCTGGTAAAGAAGTGGACATATAAAATTGGACTCGTTAACTGTTGTGCGGATATGGACCACTGCCCAGCGCGCACTGAAAAGACGGCCAGACAGCAGGCACACACTACCACCCCGCCACCAGTTTGCCGCAGCCGGACCCCCCGGCATCTGCCACCCAGCACTTGAGTCCGAACCGGAACATTTATGCAGGTCCCGGTGGTAACCGTTTTACTCTAAAAGGCTTTTCACGACTAGCAAAAAGTAATCAAACCGTAATACTAGGTACCCCGAGGAGTTCACCCCACAAAATCTCCTCGCTCC
>JAISMT010000010.1 GCA_031276585.1 Bifidobacteriaceae bacterium | reverse complement strand
GGGGAAATCGCTGCTCGGTATTTTAGTCCGGGTTGGCTGGTACGGGTGGGGGGTGGGGGCCCCGATTTTTTTGTGGGCCCCGCAACCGCCGGCATAGATCAGCTTCTAAAAGCCTTCTCGGGGAACAACGCTACGGCTCAAATACTTGAGCCCCGTGTCCACCAGGGTTTGCTAGTAGAAACTTGTTGGTGGTTTAGATCAGCGCTCATTCAGCAGGGGCGTGATCTTCTCGTCGTACTCTTTGGCCAGAGCTTCAACGTCCTCGCCCTGAGCTACTTTGCCGAAGAACTCTTCCAAGATGGAGGCGCCTTCTACAGCTGCCCAACCGGGAGCTGCTGGGGTTAACTTGGAGTTCAAAGCCGAATCAATCAGAGCCTTAGCGAACTCATCATCACCCAAGGAATCCACATACTTGCTGTTCGCGGGGCCTAGACCGGCACCACCCAGCTGCTTTTGGAATTCCTCCGAGAAGATGATGCGTAGCAAAGACTTAGCCTGCTCTGGGTTCTGGCTCTTAGCCGAGATACCAATGTTGGAGCCACCAGCAAACACCGGTGCGGGTTTGCCGTCGTTACCTGGTAACACGAAGACACCGAACTTCTCGGGATTCCATTCCCGGATAATCACTCCACCTTCGTTACGCTCCGGCTCACCATCGGCCGTCAACTTGGGATCGCCAATGGACCAGTGTGCCCAACGTGGAGCCATGATGGTGGCGGCGCTAAGGCTGGTGTTGGTTACCGACTTGTCTTCTTCAGCTGCCTCGTCCGAATCGTTGATGTACAGCCAGGGGCTCTGGTCTTTAGCATCGGCCGGAGCCATCGAGGCTTTTTGCTGCAGGGTCTGCAACTGTTTCAGGCCCTTGATGGTGTTGGGGTCAGACAGAGTGGAAACCCACTTGTCGCCCTCTTTCTTAGCTAGATCGCCGCCGTTAGCGAAGATCCAGGAAACACCGTTGCGCCAGTCGGCACCGCCCAGGAAGAAGCCCGAGAAGTCTTTCACAGCCCGGGGGTTCTTAGCGGTGATGGTCTCCACCGCTTTGTTGAATTCATCCAGGGTCTTGGGTACTTCCACCCCGGCCTCTTTCCACACATCAACCCGGTAGAACATGTAGCGTGAACCGAAGTAGTAGGGCAGGGTGTAGTTCTTGCCGTCTACCTTGCCCACCTCTACGAAGGACTGCAGCAGGTCATCCCCACCCAGTTCCTCATACAGGTCACTGATGTCCAGGAAAGCCTCCACGTTGGTGAAGGTGGGGGACTGGGTGTTACCCACTTCAACTACGTCCGGCGTGTTCTTCGGGTCTGACATAGAGGTGTTCAGTTTGGTTACCAGATCGCCCCAGTCAATGGTCTCGATCTTGAGGGTCCAGCCTGCGTTTTCTTTTTCGAAGGTCTCAGTCAGATAGCCCCGTAGCTCATCTGACGTGTCATTGCCGGCCAACCACAGGGTGATTTCTTTAGCGCCACCGTCTTTCGGTTCGCTGCTCTTGTCGCCGGACTTGGAATCATCGCTGCCGCAGCCCACCATGGTTAGGGCTACAGCTGCCGCGGCAGCCATTGCCGCCAGGCCTCGTAGTTTCTTCACTCCTTATTGGTCCTTTCTTGGATCTCCGCCGCCCGGCTATCGGGCCACGTTTACTTGGTTGTACTTACGTCAATCCCAGCCGTTCCGCCAGCACTAAAGCACCAGCTCCCAGCAAGGCCGCGTCAGCGCCAAGTTCGCTGACGCGTACATCTAAGTCCGCCATGATCTGCGGCAACAGCCTTTCTTCCAACCCTGCCCGTATAGCCTCTAACACCGGCGGGGTGGTGACACCTTTAGGGTCAGCAAACACCAGATCGCAGAGGTTGAAAGCGGACACGATAGGGGCCAGAACCGCTGCCGTGGACTGGCCTACTCGTTGCAGCGTGGCGGCATCGGGCAATATTCCCGATTGCGCCGTTTGGGTAGCGGGTTCTGAACCTGCTGGTGCCAACACCCGCCGGTTTAGCACAGTCTCTAGACAACCCCGCCTACCGCAAGTGCAAGGGTCTCCGCCCACCATCGCTGGGATATGCCCAATCTCACCAGCGGCACTGGAAGGCCCCATTAGCAAAGCCCCGTCCAGCAGGATGCCAGCACCCAAACCGTCTGTCAGGGACACTTCCATAAGGCCTTCAGCACTAGCACCGGCGTAAGTGAACTCAGCCAAGGCCCGTAGATTAGCGTCATTGGCGGCGTAGGCCGGGGCTAACAACGCGGTTCTCATCCGGTCCGCTAACGGGAAATCGGTCCACTGGTAATCCTTGGCGTAAACCACCACACCTTCCGGTGTCACCACGCCCGGACTTGCCACACCCACGCCCAACAATTTGCTGCTTTTAGTCTGTTGGATCAGGTTTTCGGCCAACTGGAGAGCTAGCTTTTCCATAGCGGGGCCGGTGGCGCCTTGAGTGGGGTGCTCTTCCCGGGCTAGCACTTGGCCGCGCAAAGTGATGAGTGCGCCGCGAGCTAGTGCTATGTCGCTCAGGTCTAGGACCGCCATGACGTGTCCATTCGAGTCAATGTCGATCAGGTTGGCGGGCTTGCCTGGCCGGGATTCGGTACTGGCGCCCAGGTCTTCGATCAAACCTTGCCCGGTGAGGTCCGAGACCAGGTCAGAGATGGTGACCCGCGTGAGACCTGTGGTGCGGGCCAACTCAGCTCGGGAAAGCGGCCCGGTGTGGAACAGTGAGCTGAGCACCAGGGCACGGTTGTGTTGCCTGGAGTGCCCAGGATGCGCTTTATCAGTTGGCCGCAGCAAGGCTCCGCCTAGCCTGCCGCCATGCTGCGCACCGTTGCCGCTCACATTGTTAGTAAACCTTCCTTACAAACTAAATGTCAAGCGGTATTTATCGGCTAGAACAATCCGTTGCCAAACCGTTATGTTGCTGCTGTGCGCCTGCCGGAATAGACCCTGGAGACGTTGTAAACGGGGGCTGACGGGCGGGCTGGGGGGTGGTCCAGATGGTGCTCTGATGAAATCAATTGACCCGGAAACGTGGTCGGTTTGGGTCGGTTTGTGGTCGGTTTGTTTTTAGGTCAATCGTGCGTGGCGAATGTCAGGTCCAGTGGGTTATCCATGTCAGTGTCGTACGTTGCTGGCGCGGGTGGCGCTCGTCGCACGGCCCGGCGCGCTGGCCGACCTGATACCCCTGGTCACGACGTCCTATGGGGTGCAAGCTTCACAAAACCTCCGTAACCAGACCACGCCGTCGCCAAACAGCGTAATTGCAGGTCACCTCGCGCTTACGGCACTCACATGGATAACCCAACAGGTCCAGAACCGATCAGGAGACCTGTTATCGCTCTGAACTGTGTAAACCCCGGAGTCCAGGTGAATGATGGCCGACGTCATTGAGTTGCAGAACTTGCGATAGGCGAGGCTGACCGACAAGTGCAGGTGCTCTGGTTTGGTGATGGATTTGGCGATTGCTGCTTTAGGTGATCGCATTTTCCAGGGGCTTTGGGGCTTTGGGGCTTTGGGGCTTTGGGGCTTTGGG
>JAISMT010000223.1 GCA_031276585.1 Bifidobacteriaceae bacterium | reverse complement strand
CCAACAAACTAGCTCGGTGGGCTACCAAGAGCACAGTCTTACCTTGCTGGTGGAGCGTGGTGATGGAGTGAAGGATTTGTTTTTCAGTCGCTGGGTCCAGGTGGGCAGTGGGCTCATCCAAGATCACTAGGGGGGTGTCCTTCAACCAGGCTCGGGCTAAGGCCAGGCGTTGGCGTTGCCCCACCGATAAGCCCAAGCCCCCTTGCCCCAGCCGGGTGTTCCAACCTTGGGGTAAGTCCCGGACTACCGCATCAAAGCCGGCGGCTCGGGCGGCCTGGCGTACCTCCTCAGTGACTTCCGGTTCCGATTCGTAGTGTTCTGTTAGGTTCTGTAGGGCAGTGCCGGGCAGGAGCGCTGGTCTTTGCGGAACCCAAGTGATCTGCCGGAACCAACTGGTGGGTTCTATAGCAGCTAGATCCACTGGTTCTCCCTCACCAGAGGGGTGTATCAGTACTTGCCCGGAACTGGGGGTAATTAAACCTAGTAATACCGCCACAGCGGTAGATTTACCGGCTCCGTTGGGTCCAGTCAGGGCGGTTAACGAGCCGGGTGGCAGGGTGAAACTCAGATCCGTGGGGGCCTCATAGTCCCGGCCGGGCGCGCGTACGGAAACGGCTTGGAATTCGATGGCGGCTTGAGTCAAGTCTGGTGCCGGTACGGTGCCTAAAGGCGGGCGGGGGAGAGCCAACAGGTCAAAAGCCTGGTTGGAGGCCGCCACTCCGTTGGCGGAAGCGTGAAAATGGGTGCCCACATTGCGCAGCGGCAGGTACACCTCTGGGGCGATCATAATCACAGCTAATCCGCTGACCAGTTCCATCTGCCCGGACTGGAGCCGTAACCCCACCGAGACCGCCACCAACGCTACGGAAAGGGTGGCGATTAGTTCCAAAGCCGCTCCCGATAGAAATGCCACTTTGACGGTGCCAAAGGTGGCCTTCTGATGGGCTTGGGATAATTCCCGTACTCGTCCAGCGGGACCTTGTTCCCGGCCCAACGCTTTGAGAGTGGGTAAACCAGCAATCAGGTCCATCACTTGAGCCCCCAAACGGGTCATAGTACGGAGCCGTTGGGCCGAGTAAGCCTCGGTAAGGCGTCCAATCAACACCATGAACACTGGTATCAAAGGGATAGTAGCCACCATGATGGCTGCTGCAATCCAGTCCATGAATCCGGCTACCACCAGCAAAATTGGTGTCACTAACACCACCATCAACAACTGTGGCAGGTAGCGAGCAAAGTAGGCGTCCAAAGCATCTAGACCCCGGGTAGCTAGTTGGGCGGCCCCGGCCGCACCACCTTCAGCCGCAAACCGAGGTCCCAGAGCCACCACTTGTTGCAACACCGCCGAACGGAGCTCCGCAATGGTGTTGATAGCAGCCCGGTGGGCAAAGCGTTCTTGAGTCCAGGCGGCCACCACTTTGGCGGCCACCGCTAAGGCAATCCAGATCAAAGTGTGCCGGAAGCGGTCCAAACTCAGGTGGTTACCCGAAGCAATAGTCCCTACCAACTGGGCCGTCAAAAGAGCTTGAGCTACCACTGCCACGGAGATCACCAGCCCTAAGACGGCCGTCAACGCGATATAGGCTCGGGCAGCACGAGCATGCCGCAGCAATCTAGGGTCCAGCGGTTTCATGGTGGGAGCCTACTCGGGAGTTTCGCCTCCCGAACGCGAAGCTGCAGCCGCCGCCGCGATTGAAGCCAGCGTAGCCTTGGCTTCCGGGGAGGTTTCGGCGACGTGGGCGGCATCGGGCACTGGCTTCTTTTTGTGCTTTTTACCACCCCGTTTTTTACGTTTCGGGGCGGTGGACTCTTCTGTGTTTTCTCCCGAATTGTTGGTGGAACCGGCAGCGGAACCGCTGTTCCCAGCCGACCCACCGCCGGACTCGCCTTTTTCTACCGGCTGAGCCTGCACTATGAAGCCCCGCCCACCACAACAATCACAAGGTTCAGAGAAGGCTTCTACCAAGCCTTGCCCCACCCGCTTACGGGTCATTTGCACCAAACCCAACGAAGTAACCTCCGCCACCTGGTGGCGGGTACGGTCCCGGGAAAGCGCCTCTACTAGCCGGCGTAATACCAGGTCGCGGTTGGATTCCAACACCATGTCAATGAAGTCCACCACAATCATTCCGCCAATGTCCCGTAGCCGCAGCTGGCGCACAATCTCTTCCGCGGCTTCCAAGTTGTTGCGGGTCACGGTTTCTTCCAAGGTGCCGCCAGTGCCGGTGAACTTCCCGGTGTTCACGTCTACTACGGTCATAGCTTCAGTGCGGTCAATTACTAACGAACCGCCGGAAGGCAACCAGACTTTGCGGTCCATACCTTTAGCGAGTTGTTCGTTGATGCGGTCCGCTTGGAACACGTCTTGGGGTGAGGTCCAGCGGGTGACCCGTTCTTTGAGTTCGGGAGCCACCTCGTCCAGGTAGGTAGCGATCTCGTTCCAAGCGTTTGGGCCTGAGACGGTAAGCGAGGTGAAGTCTTCGTTAAAGATGTCACGGACTACCCGAATCGCTAGATCGGGTTCCCCCTTCAGTAAGGAGGGCGCCGAGGCGGTGGCCGCTTTTTGTTGAATCTTTTCCCAGGCTTGGGCTAAACGTTCTACATCGGCTTTCAGTTCAGTGTCGGTAGCGCCCTCGGCGGCGGTCCGTACAATCACGCCCGCCCCTTCCGGCACAATTTGTTTCAACAACTTTTTGAGGCGTTGCCGCTCGTTTTCCGGCAACCGGCGGGAAATACCGGTCATAGAGCCAGAGGGCACATAAACCAAGTAACGCCCGGCCAGAGTGATCTGCGAGGTCAGGCGGGACCCTTTGTGGCCAATCGGGTCTTTGGTGACCTGCACCATCACTGAGTCACCGGAGGCTAGGGCTTGTTCAATTCGTTTGGGTTGGCCTTCCAAGCCAGCCGCATCCCAGTTCACTTCACCGGCATAAAGCACCGCGTTACGGCCTTTGCCGATGTCCACAAATGCGGCTTCCATGGACGGCAACACGTTCTGCACTCGCCCTAGGTACACATTGCCTACCTGGGAGTGTTGGGTACGCCGAGCCACGTAGTGCTCCACCAGCACGCCATCTTCTAAAACCGCGATCTGGGTGCGGCCGTCTTGTTCCCGCACCACCATGCGCCGTTCTACCGATTCCCGCCGAGCTAAGAACTCGGCTTCGGTGATCTGGATCCGCCGCCGTCCCACTTCGCGGCCTTCTTTGCGCCGTTGGCGTTTGGCTTCGAGCCGGGTGGAGCCACTTAAAGCGGTTACGCCTTCAGTGGAGACCTCGGCCGCAGTGGCGGTTTTACGTCCGCTGCGGTTGCGGCGGCGGCGGCGTTTGGAGCCGCTCCCTTCCTCGTCTTCAAGGGCCTCACTGGGGGGTGGTTCCTCTAAGCCCGATGCCGTCTGGTCTTCTGGTGCTTCCGGTTCAGTTTTAGCGTTGGAACGGCTTCTACGGTTGTGAGTAGGGGCGGACGGAGCAGCCACTTCGTCGTCGGGTGTGGC
>JAISMT010000209.1 GCA_031276585.1 Bifidobacteriaceae bacterium | reverse complement strand
ACCACGTTCCGGCCGTGTTGACGTGGATAGCACAACGCGCTGAACTCAAGAAACACGGAAAATAAACACTGCTTGGTTCTAGGGAACCGGTCTAATCCCCGGTTCCCTAGAACTCTGGGGTAAGGAACCTTGGTGAGTGACTTTCTAGACCAACTCGGCGCTCTGCTGGCCGAATACGACGTTTTGCACGCCTTCTGGGTCAACATTCAATTGACCTGGTGGGCGGGTTTAGCGGCTTTAATATTGGGCACCTTGGTTTGCCTGATGCGAATCAGCCCCGTAGGTTCACTGCGGCTGACTGGCACCTGGTTCGTCAACCTGTTCCGCGACACTCCGCTCACCATCATCATGGTGATTTTGAGCCTGGGGGTCTGGATGCAGCTGAAAGTTGAATTCTCACCCGATTCAGCCACGAACTTTTTCTGGTTAGCGGTGGTGGGCTTAGCGCTCTATCACGCTGCGTTCGTGGCTGAATCGATCCGTTCCGGGGTAAACACCGTACCGGTGGGGCAAGCCGAGGCGGCCCGCGCCATCGGGCTCTCTTTTTTACCGGCGGCGCGGATCATTATTTTGCCTCAAGCGTTTAGGGGTGCCGTGGCTCCGTTGGGCAACACGTTGATCGCTTTGATCAAAAACACCACGGTGGCAGCAGCGGTGGGGGTAGCCACCGAAACCTCTTCTTTGATGAAGACCATGATTGAGTTCAACTCTTCCATGGTGTTCGCTATTTTTGGCACCTTTGCCATTGGCTTTGTGATACTAGTAGTTCCCGTTGGATTAGCCACTACGGCACTTTCTCGCCGATTGGCGGTGGCCCGGTGAGCGTTGAAACCCAAGCCATTCTGTTTGACGTTCCCGGCCCTAAAGCCCTGAAACGAATCAAACTGTTCAACATTGCGGGCGCCATCCTGGGTCTAGCCCTAGTGGGCGGAATCCTGTGGCTGCTGTACGTACGCGGCCAACTGGAAGCCTCCAAATGGGTGGTTCTAGTGCAGTGGGATTCTTGGGCCTATTATTTCCTACCCGGCCTTTGGGCTACCATCAAAGCTTCCATCTTCGCCGTGATTGGTTCGGTGATATTTGGTTTGGTGTTCGGTGTGGGGCGGCTCAGCCACCATTTCTGGGTTCGCTGGCCCTGTTCCATTGTGGTGGAGTTTTTACGGGCCGTCCCAGTACTGCTCATGATGGTGTTTATCTACCTATATTTGGGTTACGGCGGCTTTACTGACATTGAAGACAAAGGCCTGGTAGCAGTAGTGGTGGCTTTGATTTTCTATAACGGCTCGGTGGTGGCTGAGTTGGTGCGTTCCGGCGTGCATTCTTTACCCCGGGGGCAGGCTGAGGCCTCAGCGGCCATTGGGCTAACCCGTTTCAAGTCTTTGATTCACGTGGAAGTCCCCCAAGCCCTACTGGCTATGCTGCCAGCTTTGGTGGCCCAGTTAGTGGTGGTGTTGAAGGACTCCGCCCTGGGCTACATGGTGGGCTACCAAGAATTACTGCGCTCCTCGCAACGCTTAGGTACTACCTCCGGGCAAGCCAACACCATCCAAACCATGTTGATGGCCACCGTGTTGTTCCTGGTGATCAACTACGCCCTGTCGCGGTTAGCGGACTGGCTAGGAATCCGGTTGCGGGGACGCAGCCGCCCTCAACCAGAGGAACTACCGGCCTCAGTTTCGGTAGATGCCGAGTTGGCGGTAGCGGAAGCCACGGTTTGGCCGGTCAGTACTGACCCAGCGGACCACACCCGAGGCCACCATCCGGACCCACCGGAAGCCGAATCCCGCGAACCGGTGCGGGAAATGTGGGTCAAACCAGACCCCGACCCACCGTCAAGCTGATCTGGTAGTCAGTTACCGAACTGAACGCCGCGCAACTTTGTCTTTGATGATGCTGCCGAGGGCCCGCAGTTGGCTACCTACGGCAGTGGCTACGGCTTGAGCTTTGGGTAACCGCTGGGCATAAAACTGCGAATCCCCTTCCCAAAACCGTGCACCGGTGAAGCGTTCTAGACCTTCTAGGTCACCTTGATACACCGGTTGAGCTTCGGCAGCCTGTAAAACCTGAGCTAATTGCACAACTCCCCGTTCGCGGTCCAGGCCCAGCATCAGGGCACAAAACCCCACACAGGTGTAGGCCACTCGGGAGCGGAAGCGCCAGCCGAGGGCGTTCACCAGCGCATCCGGTAGGTTGTAACCGCAAGTTTCCAGGTGGGGACGCAAATGTTCTAAGCGCCGCCGCACCATGCCTTGCCGCTCTAACGGGATTTCATACAACACCATTGACGTCACCCGGCCACCCGGATAGGTGTACCGGTCCCGGCCTTCTTCGACAAAGGCCCCGTCAAGTGGCGTGGACCACCGCCGCCGGGCAAACGAGTAGCAACGCAACTCGTCATCCTGCAAAAATACGACTGAAAGGTGGCCTTGCCGGTTCCCGGTCCCCAAACGGATAGCCCGGCTAATGGTGGTGTCCGCTGCAGAGGACAGTAGATAGACGGACAACGGCACCATGCTATTAAACCCGAAGGTACTTAGGTTTCTGAATCGGTTCTGCTGTAGGCGCGTGAACCACGTATTCGGATGTTAGAGTATGCGCATGTTCGCAGATAGTGGTATATCGCAGGTAGATGACGTGTACGTGGTCTTAGCGGCAGAAGTTTTCTCCTTGTTAGCCAACCCCACCCGGGTCCAGCTGATCTTGGAGCTGCGCGACGGCGAGCTACCGGTTTCTACACTGGCCCAAAAAGTTGGTAAGTCCCCCACTGTGGTTTCCCAACATCTGGCTAAGCTACGTTGGGCCAAGGTGGTCCAGCCGCATCAACGTGGTAACCACGTCCACTACAGCTTGGTGGATGAACACGCCCGGCATCTGGTGGAGCAAGCGGTATTCCAGGCGGAACACGTGGTTGACGCCACTCCCCGCCATCATCAAAACCCAACCGCAGGGAGTAACGAGTGAATCCCGCACCCCTATGGCAGCGCGTTGACCGCTGGGACTTAGCCCGGGTGGCGTTAGTAACTGCCTGCGCTTTGCTGTTGTTGGCTGGTCTGAAAGGACCGTGGACCCATGTACCGTTGGTAGCCCTCCTGGGGTTAGCCGTTGGCTGCTGGCCTATCCTGGCCGAATCCTGGGAGTCCATCCGCCACCGCCGTATGAGCATGGAACTATCCATGCTGTTGGCCATTGTGGCGGCTGCCGTAATTGGGGAATGGGTCACCGCACTGTTGGTAACCACTTTTGTCTTGGCCGCCGAAATTCTTGAAGACCTCTCGCTGGACCGGGG
>JAISMT010000203.1 GCA_031276585.1 Bifidobacteriaceae bacterium | reverse complement strand
AGCGTTTTGATGCGGATCTTCTCGTCGGCATTTTACCGTTTGGTGTCCAAAAAACGTAAAATATCGGGGTGGTGGGCGTGTAAATAAACCGCACCCGCTCCCTGCCGGGCACCCAACTGGTTAGCATACGAGAAAGAATCTTCCAATAGTTTCATTACTGGGATTACCCCAGAGGACTGGTTTTCGATCCTTTTGATGGGGGCACCCGCTTCCCGCAAATTAGAGAGCAGTAAAGCCACCCCACCACCCCGCTTAGACAATTGAAGCGCCGAGTTAATACCCCGTGCAATGGACTCCATATTGTCTTCCATGCGGAGCAGAAAACAGGAAACCGGTTCGCCGCGTTGCGCTTTACCCGCGTTTAAGAAGGTGGGGGTAGCGGGTTGAAACCGCCGGGTTAATATTTCTTCCACTAAGCGTTCCGCGAAAGGTTGATCTCCTCGGGCCAAGGTCAACGCGACCATGCAGACCCGGTCTTCAAAGGTCTCTAGATAGTGCTGGCCGTCAAAGGTTTTCAGAGCGTATGAGGTGAAAAATTTGGTGGCACCCAAAAAACTGCCAAAGCGGAAACCACGTTGATGGGCTTGCGCAAAAAGGTGCTCCAGGAACCAGGCTGGGTAGGGTTCCAAAATAGCGGGATCGTAGTAATTCTGTTCCACCAGGTGGTCCAGTTTTTGAGCCACTGAATCAAAGGTGACTAAACGGGGAGTTACATGTTGTTCCAAGTAGGCGTCCACAGCGGCTTGGTCAACATCTAACTGCATCTGACCATCGGGCCCTAACAAATTGAGCTGGGCGTTAAGCGAGTGGTAATCAATCAACGTTGCTGTTGCCACCAGGTCTCCAATCCAGTTTGCACGGCTTCGAGGTCCGCCGGTGTGCCCAGTAATTCAAAAGTGTATAAATGCGGTACCCCACATTTGGCGGAAATGATTTTCCCGGCTAAACCGTAAGCCGTCCCAAAGTTAGTGTTGCCGGTGGCTATTACGCCCCGAATTAGGTCACGGTTAGATTTGCAGTTCAGAAAACGGATCACTGGTTTAGGTACCGCGCCAGCTATGTTGCCGCCACCATAGGTGGGGACTAGCAGTACATAAGGTTGATTAACCTGAAGTTCGGGATCCCCGGAATGCAGAGGAATCCGTTGCGCGGGCCAATCCAGCTTTTGGATAAAACGTTCCGTGTTGCCGGAAGCAGAGCTGAAGTACACCAGCAACGGTCGGCTCGGGGTGGTTTCAGCTGCGGCGATGGTGACGGGAGTTTCAGTGGGCCCAGGGGTTTGGGTGGGTTCCGGCTTGGAATCCACCGTAGTTTCCAAGGTAGAACTAGCAGGCCCCCCAAAATCTTGTCCCGTTGGTCGAATATTTTGCAGGGACCCTGCGTAGACAAAAGTCGGCTCAAGTGTCAAAGTTTCAACCCCTAGTTGCCTAGAGGTTCCGACTAACGCGGATGGAACCAAACATTTGGTTGGCAGGGCAGGAGCACTCATGCGACCAAGCGAGCTGGTTCCGCTACCTGCTCGGCCAGCGCCGCAATCTTTTCGGCTCTAAACCCAGACCAGTGTTCGTCTCCCGCAACCACTACGGGAGCCTGGCTGTAGCCCATGGTCCGCACCAAGTCTAGGGCTGGGGCGTCTTGGGACAGGTCTATCACCGTGAAATCGACCCCTCGCCGTTCCAAAGCGCGGTAGGTGGCGCGGCATTGCGGACAAGCGGGTTGGCTGTAAACCGTGACGGTCATAGGTGTATCTCCTGCCTGGTTGTTCATACTTTGGGTCAGGAGGACGCGCACAGGTTGGGTACCGTCGAGGCGTAGCTCCCGCGAGCCGCGCTCCTCCGCACGGGCGTGGGCCCGTGGTTGCTGGCAGGTGTTCGGACTTGTGGGCCTTTCCAGATTTCTCTGGGATTCCTACCGCCCGCCGCTTCCCAGGGTGTAACACCCCAGTGCTTTTGACGGGTTTGGTTCCCACTTACCGCTGCGGGGCAGTCCCGGATTCACACCGGGTTCCGTCCGGGAGTTCTCCTCCCGCTGCTGAAGGTGCCCAGAAAACTGGTGATCAATCCGGTTTTCTAGGTACCAAACAGTGTTTGTCTTCCGCGTTTTCGTGAGAGCAGTACCTTGGACTGCCCACGTCAACGTGGATTGCGAAGCGGGGTTGAACCCCCCACTCCTAGATAGCACTTTCAGCAACCAACAACCGGACCACCATACAACATGTAGTGGCAAAATCCACACGACACACCAGATGTTGTCTAAATCGGATATTGCAACGTGCCTTGTCAGTTGAGTTGGATACGCTCCCGGCAGCTGCTCCTCTAACCGCCACCGATGCTGTCGCGCCCTGCCTGGCCGATGCCGTTGGCTTGTTCCGGTGGGGGTTTTCGTGTTTGTGCTAGTGGGGGGTGGTTCTGGTTTGCTGGTCCCGTTTTCGGTGAGACCTGTTCGGATTAGGCCAAGGAATGAGCCGGGTGCGTTTGTTGTGCGGCTTTGCCCACGCCTGGTGTCTGTTTGGTCGATGCCGCTCGTCATCGCCCGTTTTGGTGCTTACCTTTGCGCAATAAGAAAACTAGGACTTAAGTCCCCCCCCCCCCCCTGACTTTCTGTGGTTTAGCGTAATTGCTAAGCCTAATCGCAAAAGACAAAGTTCAAATCCGAACCTTGGTTTCGTCCGTTGTTTGCGCGTTCAGGGTGATCGGTTCAATAAGAAAAGGAGTGAAAGATGCAAGTTGGTAAGCCTAAATTCGTTTCGTCTGTCAGGTCGCTCATTGTTGCTTCGTTGACTGCGGCAGCGCTCGTGGCCGGCGTTGGGGTGGCAGCAACAGCTAGACCGGCTGTGGTGGCATTAGCGTCGCAGGCACCCGCAGGTGTGGCGCTCACTACCGAATCTACCGGCAGCGCCGAGGTCTTAGGCCAAGGCGTCGTATGGGGACAGCCACCGCTCTCGGGAGTGGCCTCTGAGACGGGCCAGAAGGGCTGGCCGTCGGCGATTATCAAGGCAGTGAAAGCCGCATTGAAGGCGATCCCAAAACTCTGGAATCTCATCAAGAAAGCGGCTGTCAGCACCTACAAGTGGTTCGTAAATAGCGTGTGGCCCCAGATCAAGAATCTGGCTAAAGCCATCGCGGGTGCGATAACTGCCTCAGACGTGTGGGAATGGATTCAAAGTTGGTTCTGACAAGGCCAACCGCTTACAACTAACACGAGCGGTGGGTCAGTGAGGTCAGGTAACACTGCGGTGCCGCAGGATGGGCCCAACATGGGACACCTGCGGCACCGTCGGTGTGGCTGTGCGCATCACAACGGCATGCATCCGGTGCTGAAGAGTTGGGCGTTGTTCTGCATGGCCTTACTGCCGGGATTCTTGTGGATCAAAATCGATAGGAGACTCATTCCCCAGTTCAACGGGTTTCGAGATCGGGTTTGGTTGGGAGGGAATTCTTGATGCAGGAGCGAGAGTCCGTTGCGACACTTCGTCGGTTTCGCCCTCGGCTTCGTCCACTGGCAGCGATAGTGGTATGCGAGGTGTCTATGGTGGTGGTAGCTTTCGGCCTCAGGGATGCCATTCGAGTAGCCCCGTTGGCAGTGGGTGCTGTGCCGATGATCGTCGCCGGATGCTTCATTGTCGGCGAACGTCGCGCTCCCCACACGGTTGGACGATCACCGTTCCCGCAAACGAAAGCCTCGGAATCTTCTGCTGGCAGGTGTGCGGTTTGGATTGTTCTGGTCGCGTCTTCTGTAGTAGTCGCCATGGTGGAGTGGCGGGAAGCAGGCGACACGCGGTGGATAGCACTCACATTAGGTGTGGTCGCAGAAGAGATGTTCTTTCAACGTTATATCGCATCATACATACTGGCTGTCCGGTACTCGGACAACCTGAGTCGTCTAGTCGCGGCGCTTTGGGTGGTCGGTGCATTCGTTCTAGTGCATTCACCTCAGCCTTGGGAGTCTGCCGTTGACCGGTTTGCCAGTGAGGCGTTGTATCTTGGGTACTACGATTACACCGGCACCGTCCTTCCGGGTGTTTGTCTCCACCTGTTATCTAATGCCTGGTGGGAATGGGGGGCACCGCTGAGCGACTCTCCTTGGACTTTCGACGTGGCCCTATGCGTAAGCTCAGGTTTGTTCCTGGTGGTGCTAAAACTTCGGCGGAAAGGATGGCGAGTTTCTTGAGCAATCCGCTCACCATTGAGTGCGTCAGCAAGAACTACGGAGATCAAGCTGCATTGCGCGATGTCACTATTTCGTGTGCCCAAGGCACTGTCACCGCGTTAGTCGGACCAAACGGCGCAGGCAAGTCCACGTTGATGCGAATCGCGTTGGGGTTGGCCCGACCCACATCGGGGAAGGCATTGCTGTTCGACACGCCCATCCAGGACGCCAAACCTCCAGTGCGGGATGTCGCGGCTTTGCTCTCACCAACTCTCCACCCTGGACGAACGGTTACCGAGACCGCAGAGCTGCACAGGAGACTTGTGGGCCTGAGCCGAGCTGCGCGGGACGCCGCCTTGGAGAGCTCTGGCATATCGCATGCGGGGCGGAAACGTTGCGGCACGCTGTCCACCGGGATGCGGCAACGGCTTTGCCTCGCCCTTGTCATGATGGGATCGCCGCGCCTGCTGATTTTGGACGAGCCCACCAACGGACTCGATGCGGAGGGGTCAGTGTGGTTGCGGGAACAACTCATTGCGTACGCCGGAAGTGGCGGCTGTGTGCTCATCTCAAGTCATTTGCTCAACGATCTGGAGAAGTTCATTGACGCCGTGGTCTTTCTCAAGAACGGTGTCGTGACCGCTGCCGGCGATTGGCTCGAATTGAGGCGCGTGACGAACCGGCCCCTGACCCGCGTGATAGTTGCCCAGCAAGACGCCGACCGCTTGATTCGGGCGCTGGCCGGGCAGGGGATCGAGTTTGACTGCGCGTCGGGCAGGCAGGGGTCGTTGACTGTTGCGGCGCCGTCACGGACTTGTTGGCGTTTGCTGGTCTCGGAAAGCATTGAGCCGCTCGAAATGAGCGACCAGTCAAGTAACCTTGACCTGGAGGATTTCTTTCTGAGTCAGCTTTCCAGTGAAGAGAGTCCGGGCGGCGATGCCGGGGAGGTCGAGCGGCCGTGAGACTTCTGGGAAACCTAACGTACGCCGAACTGAGGAAACTGGCGGACGCTCGCGGCACCCGTTGGTTCATCGGGGCTATTATCACTACGGTATTGGCTCTCACCACGCTGCCGGTCGCTTTTTCAAGGGGCGAAGAACGCGTGTCTGCGGCAGCACTAGTGGAGATGTCGCAATTACCGCTCACGCTCGGTTTGCCAATACTTGCCATGATCGTGGCGGCTTCCGACTGGCACGCAGGGATCATCGGATGGAGTTTTGTAGTCGTACCGCAGCGCTCCCGCATCCTAGCGGCGAAGATTCTGGCAACCGTTTGCATTGCTGCGATCGCCGCTGTGATCGTCTTGACCTGGGCCGTGTGCGTCGCGGCTGTTGCAGCGGCAGCCACGGGCCGATCAGCGGATTATTCCATCTCGACGGACTCGCTTTCCTCCTTCGGCGCCTTAGCGGCCACAACGTTGTCCGCCTTCTCGATTGCTTCACTCACTCTCTCGGTGATAGTCAGCATCGTTGTTCTCTTGACGGGCGAGGCGATAGTTTCGCTTGCTTTGTCCCAGGTGGCGCCATCAGTCGTTCCCTGGGCCACCATGAGCTTTCCCGAGCTGGGTATGGCGAGCCCGTCAGATTGGGCTCAGTTCGCGTGCGGGGCTCTCTTGTGGGTTGGCCTGCCGTTGTTGGCGGCCTTCATCCGTCAAACACGCATGGAAGTTCGCTGGGGGAGCTGACCCGAGGGGAACAATCAAAAGTTCAAACCAACACCGCTACGGGCCAGCACTGCGGTCCGAAAGGAAGCACAGAATGAGGGAAGAAGGAGCCTGATAATGGTGGT
>JAISMT010000104.1 GCA_031276585.1 Bifidobacteriaceae bacterium | reverse complement strand
CCGGCCACCATCATGACGGACCCTGAGTTCGCGGACGCCACCTACATTGAACCCATCAAGTTGGAGGCGCTCACGGCCATCATCGCTAAAGAACGCCCCGATGCGCTGCTCCCCACGTTGGGGGGGCAAACCGCATTGAACGCCGCCATCGAACTGGCGGAGGCCGGAGTGCTGGAACGCTACAACGTGGAGCTGATTGGCGCCAAAGTAGCTTCCATCCGGGCGGGGGAGGACCGCCAAGAATTCAAAGGCGTAGTGGAACGCTCCGGGGCGGAGGTAGCGCGCAGCCGGATTGCGCATTCCATGGCGGAATGTTTAACAGCGGCGGAAGAACTCGGTTACCCCCTGGTGGTGCGTCCCTCTTTCACTATGGGCGGTTTGGGTTCAGGGATCGCGTACACGCCCCAAGACCTGCACCGCATCGCTGGCTCGGGCTTGCAATACAGCCCCACAGCGGAAGTGCTGCTCGAAGAATCGGTGATCGGTTGGAAAGAATTCGAGCTAGAGATAATGCGGGACCAAGCCGATAACGTGGTGGTGGTCTGCTCCATCGAAAACCTTGACCCGATGGGCGTCCACACGGGCGATTCCATCACCGTAGCTCCCGCTCTCACTTTGACGGACCGCGAATACCAACGTCTCCGTGACATCGGGATTGCCGTGATCCGTGAAGTGGGGGTAGACACCGGTGGTTGCAATATTCAATTCGCAGTGAACCCCCAAGACGGGCGCATCATTGTGATTGAAATGAACCCCCGGGTTTCCCGTTCCTCAGCCCTGGCGTCTAAAGCCACCGGTTTCCCCATTGCCAAAATTGCGGCCCGGTTGGCCATTGGTTACACCCTAGATGAGATTCCTAACGACATCACCGGCTCTACCCCCGCCAGTTTTGAACCCGCCATTGATTACATAGTGACCAAAGTGCCTCGGTTTGCTTTCGAGAAATTCCCGGCGGCCGATGACACGCTGACTACCACCATGAAATCGGTGGGAGAAGCGATGGCTATTGGGCGTTGCTTCACAGAGTCTTTAGGTAAAGCAATGCGTTCCATTGACAAAAAAGGCGCTCGCTTCCACTGGCGCGGCCCGCGTCCCAGCGAAGCCGAGCTGGGTGCCCTGGTGGACTCCTTGTCTCGGCCCACCGAACACCGTTTAATTGATTTGCAACAAGCCGCCCGTTGGGGGGTTCCCTTAGAGCAATTAGCGGCGCGCACCGGCATTGACCCCTGGTTTGTGGACCAAATTGACCAGATCAACCAAGTGGCGCAACAAGTCCAACAGGCGCCGTCTTTGAACCGTGACCTGTTGCGGGAAGCTAAACGCAACGGGCTTTCTGATGTGCAGATCGGAGAATTACGTAACCTCAGTCAAGAAGCCGTCCGGGAGATTCGCCACGCTTTTGGCCTGCGCCCGGTTTATAAAACGGTAGACACTTGCGCGGGCGAATTCGCGGCCCGCACCCCATACCTTTATTCCACTTACGAAGCAGAAACTGAGGTGCCCTCGCGTCAAAAACCGGCGGTGCTGATTTTAGGCTCCGGGCCTAACCGCATTGGCCAAGGGATCGAATTTGACTATTCCTGTGTACACGCTTCCCTGGCGTTAGGGCAGGATTACGAGACGGTCATGGTGAACTGCAACCCGGAAACCGTTTCCACCGACTATGACATTTCGGGTCGTCTCTATTTTGAGCCCCTCACTTTTGAAGACGTGATGGAGGTTTACGATGCCGAGCGGGCTGCTGGGGAGGTGGCGGGCGTCATCGTGCAATTAGGTGGACAAACCCCCCTTAGTCTTTCCGCGCGGCTGGCGGACGCGGGCTTACCGTTGTGGGGTACTCCGCCGGAAGCGATTGATGCT
Organism: Bifidobacteriaceae bacterium; assembly: GCA_031276585.1. Next base: position 2,181 of record JAISMT010000104.1, on the reverse strand, counting down.
GCCGAAAACCGGGGCCTATTTGGGCAAGTGCTGCAAGACGCCGGGCTACCTGCCCCCCAATATGGCACCGCACTCAGTATTCCGGAAGCCAAAACGGTGGCGGAACGGATTGGTTACCCGGTGTTGGTGCGGCCCTCCTACGTGTTGGGCGGGCGCGGCATGGAGATTGTCTACGGCCCCGAACAGCTCGAGGAATACATGATCAAAGCCCTACCGGAGGGGGGGCGCGCGGGTGCGCCGGTGTTAATAGACCGGTTCTTAGATGACGCCATTGAGATTGACGTGGACGCTATTTACGACGGCGAACAGCTGTTCCTGGGCGGTGTGATGGAACACATTGAAGAAGCGGGCATTCACTCCGGGGACAGTGCCTGTGTGCTGCCGCCGGTCACTCTATCGAGCCGCGACATCAGCCGTATCCGCGAATCCACCGAGGCCATAGCGCGCGGTGTGGGGGTACGAGGTTTGATCAACATCCAATTTGCGCTGCTCAGCGACGTGCTTTACGTGTTGGAAGCCAACCCGCGAGCCTCCCGCACGGTGCCGTTTGTGTCCAAAGCCACCGGCGTGCCCCTCGCTAAAGCCGCTTGTTTAGTGATGGCCGGGCGTTCTATTGCGGAACTCCGGGACCAAGGCTTGTTGCCGCAGGTAGACCCCGCCCTGGACCTTGAAGTGGGGCACCTGTCCGTGAAAGAAGCAGTACTGCCGTTTGCGCGTTTCCGCACTGCGGCCGGGAAAATAGTGGACACCGTGTTAGGCCCCGAGATGCGTTCCACCGGTGAAGTGATGGGCCGCGACCGGGACTTCCCCAGCGCTTTCGCTAAGTCCCAAGTGGCGGCTTACGGCGGGTTACCCTCCAGCGGCAACGTTTTTGTCTCCGTAGCAGACCGCGACAAACGGTCCATGATTTTCCCGGTTAAACGCCTAGTGGAATTAGGTTTCTCGATCCTCGCTACCGAGGGGACAGCTTCCGTTTTGCGGCGCAACGGCATCCCGTGCCGGGAAGTGGCCAAGGTTTCCGAGGCCGCTCCGGGGCAAAACGTGGTGGATTTGATTAACTCCGGCCAGATAGACATGGTGGTCAATACACCTTCCGGGGCGGGTTCTAGGGCGGATGGTTACGAGATTCGGGCCGCTATTACCGCTATGAACCGGCCTATTGTGACCACGACGCAACAGTTGGCGGCTGCGGTGCAAGCCATTGAGGCGTCCGCTGCTGGTCCCTTGGGGGTAGCGCCTTTGCAAGAGGTGGCAGCATGAGTTTCCCGGCACGCCTGGCGGAGGCCATGTCCACGCGGAGCCACCTTTGTGTGGGGATTGATCCGCATCCGGCTAGCTTGGCGGCTTGGGGTTTACCGGATTCGCCGGACGGGTTGGAGCAGTTTGGTCTCCGGTTGTTGGCGGCGGCTGAGGCGGGTGGGGCGGCGGCGGTCAAACCGCAGTCGGCTTTGTTTGAGCGGCAGGGTTCGGCTGGGGTAGCGGTTTTGGAACGGCTGTTGGCGGCCGCCCGGGACCAGGGGGTGCTCACCATTTTGGACGTCAAGAGGGGCGACATCGGCTCCACGATGGCGGCCTATGCGGCGGCTTATCTGTCTGACGCTTCTCCCTTAGCGGCCGATGCCGTCACCCTCAGCCCCTATTTGGGTTTCGGTTCGTTGAGCCCGGCTTTAGATTTAGCCCGCCAAACCGGGCGCGGTGTGTTTGTGTTGGCTTTCACCTCCAACCCGGAGGGGGCCAGCGTGCAGCAAGCGTTGGCGGCCGGGGAGTTGACGGTGGGGGAGAGCATTATTGAGGCTGCGGCCCAAGCGAACCGGGAAGAGCTAGCGGCGGCAGTGGCGGCGCAGCCGGAGCTCCCGGGGGAACCTGCTGGTCAAGTGGGTTTGGTAGGCCAGCTAGGCCGAGTCGGTTTGGTGATTGGGGCCACCATTGGTTCGCTACCGCCAGCGGGCCGGGCTTTAGTGGCGCAGTTGGGGGGACCGATTCTGGCTCCCGGCGTGGGTGCGCAAGGGGCGGGGCCTAAAGAACTGGCGGAGCTGTTTGGGCCTGCTTGCCACCTAGTGTTGGCTACCTCCTCTAGGGGCGTGGCCCAAGCTGGCCCTGAGCTGGGGCAATTGGTGGAAGCGGTCCGCCACAACGCCGCTGCGGTGGGGTTTTTAGGCCAGCGTTAAGTCGGCCTCCAAT
>JAISMT010000064.1 GCA_031276585.1 Bifidobacteriaceae bacterium | reverse complement strand
TGACACGCTGTATAAGGCCTCACAGGCTGGGGTTCCGGTGGATATGGTGGTGCGGGGTATTTGTGCAGTCCGGGCCGGGGTAGAGGGGCTTTCAGAGAATCTGCGGGTTCGTTCTATCCTGGGCCGTTTCTTGGAGCACGCTCGAGTTTATGCTTTCGCTAACGGTGGTGAACCTGATGTGCTGATCGGTTCGGCTGATCTAATGCACCGCAACCTGGACCGCCGGGTGGAAGCATTGGTTAATATCAAAAAACCGGAGCACGTCACGGAACTATTGGACATGTTGGATCTCTCAATGCAACCCACTACTGCGGCCTGGGATTTACAGGCGGACGGCACTTGGCAAGCCAACCGGTGGGACACCGAAAATAAACCCTTGGAGGATATTCAGACCGCTTTTATGAACCGCCAGCGCCGCTCCGGTGCTCGAGTGCGCTGAACCAGGCTAGGGCCATGACTGGTAGCAAAGCGGGGGCTGAGACTAAGCGGGCCACTAGAGGTTTAGATGCGGCTGGTGCTTTGGTCTGGAGGCTACGGGAAGGTCACCTGGAGGTGTTGTTGGTGCACCGGCCCCGTTATGACGATTGGGGTTGGCCTAAAGGGAAACTCGAGGTTGGGGAAGACCTGATTACTTGCGCTTGGCGGGAGGTGTTGGAAGAAACCGGCCGGCAAGTGGTGATTGGGCGTCCGTTGCCGAAGGTGGCGTATCCGTTGGCTTCGGGAAGGATCAAGACGGTCTACTACTGGTCGGCCCGTTTAGCGGACGATGCCGATAACCCGGCTATTTGCGCCCGGCCTGCGGTTTCGGTGGCCTCCCGCCGGGAGATAGACCGTACTTGCTGGCTGGGGATTGACCAGGCATTACGTCGGTTGACCCGGGCTACTGACCGGGTGCCGTTGCTGAAATTACGGGATTACCACCAGAAGGGGACCCTGGAAACCCGTCCCGTGGTGTTGATTCGCCACGCTCAAGCCGAACCGCGGGGAAGCTGGACTCGGGCGGATGGTTTGCGTCCCCTGACTGCTGAGGGCCGGGCTCGAGCCCGGGGAACGGTTCCACTGTTGGCAGCTCTGGGAGTACGGCGAGTGATCTCTTCGCCGGCTAATCGTTGCCGTCAAACGGTGCGTTTTTTTGCCAGCCGCGCTCGGATTGGGGTTAGTACTAGCCGTTGGTTGACTGAGGCGGCCGGTAAAACTAAACCGCGGCGCGCCATCGGCCTGATGGAGCGAATTTTAAGCGGTGGCCCCCCGGTTGCGGTCTGTTCCCACCGACCGGTGTTGCCGTTGTTGACAGGGGTAATAGAAGAACGAGCGGGCGCTAAAGTGCGCCGTGACCTGGCCCTAGCTCCTTTAGCTACCGGTGAGACCGCCATCGCCTACACGGTGCGTAAACCCGGCGGCAAAGTCAAAGTGGTGGCCTTAGATCGCATCCGCCCACCTCTACCCGAAACCCCGAAAGTAAACTCAAATTAGCGGCAGCGTTTTTGTTGGTCGTCTTTGACTTGGGTAAAAGCGGCGCTGAAGGCCTCGTAGTCCACGTCAGCTACTGCTACCTCGCCGCGAGCCGCTTGTAGCATGGACTTCAACTGGCGGACCATCAAATCCCAATCGTCCTTCAAAGAGTCTGGGGCTTGAGCGCCAATCTCGGTGTATAAGGCGGTGGCTTGCTCTAAGGCCTCTTTGTCGCCATCAATCAAGGCTTTAGTATCAAAAGTGGTTTCAGGTACACCCAGTGCTTTGCAATAGCTTTTAGAATCGAAGCTTTTAGAGGAGGAGCAGCCCCCTAGTAGCCCTGCTGCTAAAACCAGGCCGGCTACTGCTAACGCTCCGGGTGCCCACTTCACTAACCTTGCCAGTTTTCCGGCTCCGGCCATCTAAAACAACGCCCCGATCCCTTGGAAAGCTAAGAAGCACACCACCGCAGTGAACCCAGCCGCCGGAATGGTCAACACCCAAGCGAACACAATGTTCTTAGCCACCCCCCAACGCACTGCCGACATAGAACGGGTGGCACCAGCCCCCATAATGGCGCTGGTAATGGTGTGAGTAGTGGAAATAGGGGCATGGACGGGGGTAAATGCAGCCAGATAAAGTACAGCTGCTCCAGTCATCTCCGCCACAAAACCGCGGGCGGGGTCCAGTTCAATCACGCGGCGCCCCAGGGTACGCATAATGCGCCAACCACCGGAATAAGTTCCCGCGGAGATAGCGCAAGCCGCTAATACTTTGGTCCACAACGGGATGCCGTCCCCGGGTTTGTTCCACCCCACCGCTACCGAAGCCATAAAAATCACGCCCATGGTTTTCTGGGCGTCTTGGAGTCCATGGCCTAACGCCATGGCGGCAGAGGAACCAATCTGGGCCACTCTAAAACGCCGCATAGTGCGGTGGGGGTTGGAGTTACGGAACAGCCACAGCACCCCCACCATGGCGAAAAAGGCCAAAGTGAAACCAATTGCTGGTGAAGCCAACATGGGGATCAAGACTTTTTCGGTGATGCTGGCCCACTGTACTGAAACATCGTTCCAGTGGATCATGGTGGCCCCCAACCCGGCCCCGGCCAGTCCCCCAATCAACGCGTGGGAGGAAGAAGAGGGTAAACCTAGCCACCAGGTGATCAGATTCCAGGTGATGGCGCCCAACAGCCCCGCCAACACGATGGAAAGTTGTTCGTGTTGGCCTAAACCTTCTAAGTTGACTATCTGTTTAGCGATGGTTTCCGCTACCGCGGTTCCCAACAGGGCACCCACTAGGTTCATAAAGGCAGCCATGGTGAGCGCGGTGCGGGGCCGCAGCGCGCGTGTGGAGACGGCAGTTGCTATGGCGTTAGCGGCGTCATGGAATCCGTTGGTGAAGTCAAAGGCTAAAGCGATCACCATTACGGTGATTGCCAGGATTATCTCCGGAGCCATTTGAGGTCAAGACTCCTTCAACGCGATGGTTTCCACGGTGTTTGCCACCTTCTCGAAGGCGTCCGCGGCGTGTTCCAAAGCCTCGATCAGTTCTTTTAGTTTCATGACGTGGATGGCATCGGTCTCGGATTCAAACAGGTCGGCCAGGAGCGCGCGGTAGGCGCTGTCGGCTTGGTTTTCCAAGCGGTTGACTTCCACCCAGTAATCGGAAAGGCCCTCTAGGGTGCGTAGCCGGGGCATAGCTTCAGCGGTTTGGGCCGCCGCCCGGCGCAATATAGAAATCTGTTTACTGGATTTAGCGGGCAGTCGGGTGATGCGGTACAGCACAATTAGGTCCCCGGCTTCCTCCATGTAGTCCATGCAGTCGTCCAGGGCGGAAGCTAAATCGTAGATGTCGTCCCGGTCAAAGGGGGTAACAAAAGTAGAGTTCAGTTTTTTGATGATGGCGTGGGTGGAGACGTCAGCGTTGTGTTCTATTTCCCGCAATTGGTTCCGGAGATCCACCCGGTCATCGAAGTCCGCGTCCACCATTTGTTCCAACAGGTCGGCGGCGTCTACCAGTAAGCGCGCTTGGGCGGCTAACAGGTCAAAGAACGACGCATCCTTGGGAGTCAGACTAAACCGCACGGGTATCTCTCCTCACTCGACTTTCAATGCCCAAAACCCCAGTGGGGGCAACGTATAGCGTACGCCAGCTCAAGTAGGCCCCAGCCCACTCGGGGTGCCCCTAGACCCACTAGGGGTCTGAAATTTCGACACTTGCGCCGAGTTTTTTTTAACTAGGGGTCCCCGCAAAAGATCTGAGCGGAGCGAAGAGTTTTTGTGGGGCCTGCTGGCAACTCAGCTCAAAGCCTGGTTGGGAAATTTTGGGTTCATCCCCGGTGTTTGGGTCCGCACTTCTTGGGTCCCCAGTAGAAACGCTGTGACGGGTGTTGGCGGAGGGCGGAAAGGTTGGCGGGACAGTGGAGCGCCAGTCGGCGCGAAGGCCGCTCGTAGCGGCGAATTTTGGAGCCCGGGGCTTCCACCGCCCCGCCAGGTTCACCAGTATGCCCCCGACCGCTCCCCGGAGCCAAGTTCTGCGGTTACTTTCCTGTTGGGGGGACTCTCCCCGGGTGCCTTCTGGAGGCTGGGGCGCTAAACGCCCTCTGGCGGCTGTGGTGGGGGAACTGAGGCGGCGGCATCGGCCTCCAGCGGAATCCCAACCACATCAGACCCGGATTCGGTTTCTGACTGCCGGGCACGTTGGCGCTCTTTAGGGGCATCAAAGCGGTACCCCACGTTACGTACTGTGCCTATTAGCTGGTCGTTTTCCGGACCTAACTTGGCTCGTAAGCGGCGTACATGCACGTCAACGGTTCGGGTACCGCCGTAATAGTCGTAGCCCCAAACTTCTTGCAACAACTGAGTCCGGGTGAAGACCCGGCCCGGGTGAGCCGCCAGATAGCGAAGTAGTTCAAATTCTTTATAGGTCAGATCCAGAGTGTGGCCGTGTAGTTTGGCGGTGTAAGCCACGGGATTAATCACCAGGTTGCCTTGGGAAATGGCTTCACTGGGGGCATCTGCTCCCGCCATCACCGGCGTGGCTAAAGCTAAACGGATCCGTGCTTCCACCTCGGCAGGGGATGCCCCGGTTAATACAAAATCGCGGGCCCCCCATTCGGCAGTAAGCGCCGTCAACCCGCCTTCGGTCACAATCAGCAACAAGGGGGCGCCCAAGCCTGTGACCTGCAGCAACCGAGCGGTGGCTCGGGCTGATTGCAGGTCTTTGCGGGCGTCTAACGCCACTAGATCAGCGGCAGGCAAATCGACCAACGAGGAGGGGTCTAGCCCCATGGTCCTAACGCGGTGCGGCAAAAACTCTAGAGCCGGCAAGGCTGTTCCTTGCGCTCCCGATTCCGCCGCTAGAAGCAGAATATCTGCCATGCGCCGCTCCTTTGTAGTGTTGTCTCAGACAATTTCTGTTAGAGCACCATTTAACTATGAGGGAGGGCAAGTGCCCAGATACGCCCGTTTAGTAAGTATGGCAGCGGTTGGCGTTTTACCGGCCGGCGGCCTATACCTGGGGACCTTACGGGGCTCTCCTCAATTGTGGATGGTAGTGGCTATAGGGCTCGTCATGTTAGTGCTGTCCATGGGGTGGCCCAGTTTAAGTGCGGTACCAGCGCCCAATTCGGCGCGGGCGGTCTTGGTGTTTACCAGCGTTGTCGCCTTGTTTTTGGCGGGGTATGTGCCCGAATCACAGTCCGCGGTGCTGGTTGCGATAGGGCTAGGGTTACCGGCTGCTTTTGTGCGGGAATTGACACGCCCGGCACCGCGCTCTGATTTGGTGCGTTCCGTGGCGGGTACTACCTGTGGAGTGATGGCGGTAGCAGTGACTAGCCTCTGGGTTACGGCTGCTCAAACCGCTCACTTTGAGGATCTGGCTTGGGTGGCGGCCGGTGGCATTGGATCCTCGTGCCTGGTTATGGCCATAAAGCGGAGCGAGGTGATGGCTGCGGTGGCGGTAGCGGTGGCGGCCGGTGTTGGTACCGGTTTGTCTTTCCTGGTGGGAACTCCCTGGTGGGGTGCGGCTGGGGTGGCAGCGGTTTGCGCGGTGGCACCGGCCGCTCTTTGGGTAGCGGGAGAGGGCCGCAGCATTTTGGCGGGCCGGCTAGTTTTAGGTGATTTGGCTTTCTTGTTTCTACCTTTAGCGGTGGCAGCGGTTCCCGTGTGGGCAGCCCAATTGATGCGCTGAGTTAGGATTCGCTCCATGGACTGGATAGGCCTGATTGTTGCGGGATTGGTGGCTTTAGCGTTAGGG
>JAISMT010000207.1 GCA_031276585.1 Bifidobacteriaceae bacterium | reverse complement strand
GTTGGCTATAGCTCGCGCACTGGTGGGGGGACCCAAAGTGATGATGTTGGATGAACCTACGGAAGGTATCCAACCTTCGGTGGTGGAGGAAATTCACCAGGCTTTACGGAGTTTGACTGCTTCTGGTCAGCTTTCGGTGCTGCTGGTGGAACAGCATGTGGGGTTCGCGTTATCAATGGCGGACCGGTATTTGGTGGTGGAATCGGGCCGGGCTTCCGCCGAGGGACCGGGCGGTGTAGCCTCAGCTCCAGCGGTCCGGGCGGCCATGGCACTATAAACCTATTAGCTTGTGAACTCACCCATTTTCGCTACAGGAAGTTCCTAAACCGATGCATTTGACAGGCGCAGACACCGAGAAACTGCTGTTGGCTACCGCTGGAATGGTAGCCCGCGACCGGCACGAGCGGGGCGTACGCCTCAACTACCCCGAGACCGTAGCCCTGTTGAGTTGTTGGGTAATTGAACGAGCCCGGGAGGGCCACCATTCGGTAGCGGAATTGATGCAGTTAGGCCGGGAGGTACTCCGGCGAGAAGAGGTCATGCCGGGTGTGGCGGAGATGGTTAGCGAAGTGCAAGTGGAAGCCACTTTCCCGGACGGGCGCAAGTTGGTCACGCTGCACCATCCGGTGCAGTAACCAGGGCCATTGCGGTAACCCCAGATGAGCCCGCCGAGACAATAACGAAAGGACTTTGATGAGCGCGAACTTTGAACCCCCCGGTGCCATTAGGGTACGGCCCGGCACCGTGCAGTTGAACGCGGACCGCTCGGAGTCTGAACGCGCTACGTTACTGATGCTCAACACCGCAGACCGCCCTATCCAGATTGGTTCCCACCTGCATTTACCGGACGCTAACCCGGCGTTGCAATTTGACCGGGAAGCGGCTTGGGGATTTCGGTTGGATATTCCGGCGGGCACTTCGCAGCGTTTTGAACCGGGAGCTTCCCGGGAAGTAGAGCTGGTGGCGTTGCGCGGCCGCCGCCGAGTTCCCGGAATCCAACTGGGTAAAACCGGTGGCCAGTTAGATCAGGAGGCCTGAACCCATGGTAGAGATTTCACGCGAGCGCTATGCCGCGCTTTATGGTCCCAGCGTTGGTGATCAGGTGCGGTTGGGGGACACCGATTTATGGATCGAGGTGACCCAGGACTATACGGTGGGCGGGGAAGAAGCCGTTTTTGGGGGTGGCAAATCGATCCGTGAATCCATGGCTCAAGGTTTGGCTAGCAGCGCCGAAGGGGCATTAGACACGGTGATCACTAACGCGGTGGTGTTGGATTGGTGGGGTGTGGTGAAAGCTGATGTGGGTATCCGGGATGGGCGGATCACTGCTTTAGGCCGGGCGGGTAACCCGGATATAGCCGATGGCGTTCACCCGGATTTGTTGATTGGCCCCGGTACCGAAGTGATTGCGGGAGAAGGCCGCATTTTGACGGCGGGCGGGATTGACTCCCACGTTCATTTGATTTCACCTTCCCAGATCACCGAAGCTTTAGCTACTGGTTTAACCACGGTGATCGGGGGTGGTACTGGGCCCGCTGAAGGCACCAAAGCCACCACGGTAACTCCCGGACCGTGGCATTTGAACCGGATTCACCGGGCTTTAGAACAGCTGCCGGTTAACTTGTTGCTGCTGGGTAAGGGCAATACGGTCTCCGCTGGTGCCCTGGCCGAGCAGGTACTGGCCGGAGCGGGTGGTTTTAAAGTGCATGAGGATTGGGGTTCCACTCCGGCCGCTATTGATGCCGCGCTGCAAGCCGCTCAAGATTGGGGGGTGCAGGTGGCGTTGCACTCTGATTCGTTAAACGAGGCTGGTTACGTGGACTCCACTTTGAAAGCCATTGCGGGGCGTTCCATCCATGCTTTTCATGCGGAAGGCGCTGGTGGCGGGCATGCGCCCGATATTTTGACGGTAGCTTCCCACCCCAATGTGATTCCGGGTTCCACTAACCCCACTTTGCCGCACACCATCAATACGGTGGCGGAACACCTGGATATGTTGTTGGTTTGCCATCACCTGAACCCGCAAGTGCCAGAAGATTTAGCTTTTGCGGAATCGCGGATCCGGGCTACCACCATTGCCGCTGAGGATATTTTGCATGATCTGGGTGCTATCTCTATTACCTCGTCGGATGCTCAGGCCATGGGGCGTATCGGCGAGGTTGTTACTCGTACTTGGCAGGTGGCTCATGTGATGAAAGCCCGCCGGGGCCCGCTGGGAGGAACCGAACCAGCCGATAACCTACGCGCCCAACGCTATGTGGCCAAATACACCATCAACCCGGCTATCGCGCACGGCATCGACGCTTATGTGGGTTCCGTAGAGCCAGGCAAACTAGCGGATCTAGTGTTGTGGGAACCCAAACTGTTTGGGGTCTACCCGGAAGTGGTACTCAAAGGCGGGGCTCTGGTGGTGGGCGCGTTGGGTGACCCGAACGCCTCTATTCCCTCACCGCAACCGGTGCTGCAACGCCCGGCCTTGGGGTACGGAGCCGCCACCGAGGTGTCTTGGACTTTTGTATCTCCCGCCGCTTTGGAAGCGGGACTTGAGGAACGCTTGGGGCTAAACCGCACTCTGGTACCCGTGGCGGACACCCGCAACATCGGAAAAGCCGATATGCGTTTGAATGATGCGTTACCTCGCATTGAGATTGATTCCGAGACCTTCGCTATTCAGGTGGACGGGGAACTAATCCAACCCGCTCCAGCCACCGAACTGCCCTTAGCCCAGCTCTACCACCTGTTCTGATGGAGTCCGCTACCCCGCCGGGGCGGGCCTCGTTGGCTTTAGCTTTGTTGGCTGATTCGCGGCTACCGGCCGGAGGTTATACGCAGTCCTCGGGTTTGGAGGGGGCCATCGGGGCTGGGCTGGGGTTAGGTGATATTCCGGCCTATATTGCGGCTCGTCTGGCTACCGTGGTCCCTACCGACGCTGGGGCGGCAGTACTTACCGCCAGCGCTATCCAGGCCGATGCCGCCGGGCCGGGAAACGGCATCGGGCTTGGTGGTGGTAGTAGTGGTGGCGACGGCGGGGGCGGGGGCGGCATCGGAGGTGGCGGCATCGGGCATCAGCTGAACTCCATCTGGCTGGAATGGGCCGCCCGCACCCCTAACCCGGTGCTACGCCGTACCGCTGAACAAGCGGGGCGAGGCTATATGCGTCTGGCCGCCTACTTGTGGCCCAACCATCCCGGTTTGGCGGCGGCTCGGCAAGCCGAACAAACCCGCGCCGCTCAACGTTCACTGGCCAAAGCCTACTTACCCCGCCCCTTAGCGTTGGGGCTGGTAGCGGCTTGCGCCGGGTTGAACCGAACCGAAACCGCCTACTTGGTAGGTTACGAGGACGTAGCCACCCTGGTGGCGGCCTGCCCCAAACTGTTACCGGCTGACCCGCTAGTTTGTACCCGTTGGTTGTTTGACTCCCTTGATACGGTCGAAGCGTTAGCCGACCAGCTGGCGGACCTGGACCAACCGGATCAGATTCCAGCCCCATCCGCTCCCCAAATCGAGGCTTGGGCCACCACCCACGCTCTGAAACCAGAAAGACTGTTCCATGCCTGAATCACAATCGGCTACCTCGCGTTCTGCCACCCCACCTGCTGCAACCTCCCCCTCCACCACCCCACCTATTGCAGCCTCCCCCTCCACCACCCCACCTGCTGCAACCTCCCCATCCACCACCCCACCTATTGCAACCTCCCCATCCACCACCCCACCTGCTGCAGCCACCCCATCCACCACCTCTACTGAGGCACCAAACCGCGCTTTCCGTGTGGGAGTAGCCGGACCGGTGGGGACCGGAAAAAGCTCACTGATTGCGTTGCTCTGCACCCAGTTGGCGGACACCCTGTCCCTGGTGGTAGTGACCAACGACATTTATACCGATGAGGACGCCCGTTTTCT
>JAISMT010000192.1 GCA_031276585.1 Bifidobacteriaceae bacterium | reverse complement strand
CTTCCGGGTGCCAAGGTGTATCCCTGGGTAGCTAAAACCCGGTATTCCACTCCCGGCGTGCAGCTGATTTCACCCCCACCGCACCACGACATCTATTCCATTGAGGATCTCAAACAGCTGATCCACGATTTGAAGAACGCTAACCCTAAGGCCCGTATTCACGTCAAGTTGGTGGCCGAGGTGGGTGTAGGTACGGTAGCGGCGGGGGTTTCCAAATCACATGCTGATGTGGTTTTGATTTCCGGGCACGATGGCGGCACCGGGGCTTCACCTTTAACGTCTATCAAACATGCCGGTGGGCCTTGGGAATTAGGTCTGGCTGAAACTCAACAGACTTTGTTGTTGAACAACCTACGGGACCGCATCACAGTGCAGGTAGATGGCCAGCTCAAAACCGGCCGGGACGTGGTGATAGGTGCATTGCTGGGGGCGGAAGAATTTGGCTTCGCTACCGGACCTTTAGTCACCATGGGGTGCGTCATGATGCGGGTTTGTCAAAAAGACACCTGCCCAGTGGGGGTAGCTACCCAAAACCCCGAATTGCGGGCCCGGTTCGCGGGTAAGCCCGAATACGTGGTGACGTTCTTCGAGTTCATTGCCCAAGAAGTGCGGGAATACCTGGCAGAACTGGGATTCCGCACCTTAGATGAGGCCATAGGCCAAGTGGAGGCGTTGGAGATGCGCCCTGCTGTTGAACATTGGAAAGCCCAAGGCTTAGACCTGAGTCCCATTTTGGTGGAGCCCGAAAATCCCGCAAATTCACCACTGCGGCGCACCCGGGGTCAAGACCATGCGCTCGAAGCTGCGTTAGACAACCGCCTGATTGCTGAGGCTGCACCAGCGTTGGAACACGGCGAACCAGTGTTTATCGAATCGAAAGTGCGGAACGTGAACCGGACGGTGGGCACCATGTTGGGCCATGAAGTGGTCAAACGCTACGGTGGTACCGGTTTGCCTCCGGGGACCATTGATATCACCTTGACTGGTACCGGTGGCCAAAGTTTTGGTGCTTTCCTGCCTCGCGGGATAGTGCTGCGCTTAGTGGGAGACTCCAACGATTACCTAGGTAAAGGGCTTTCCGGGGGCTGCATCGTAGTCCACCCGGCGTCCGATGTGCCCTTTGATCCCACTAGCACGGTCATAGCCGGCAACGTGATTGGCTACGGTGCTACCTCGGGTGAGATGTACTTGTCTGGCAAAGTGGGGGAGCGTTTCGCGGTGCGTAACTCTGGTGCCACTTTGGTAGTGGAGGGGGTAGGGGACCACGGTTGCGAATACATGACTGGTGGTCTAGTGGCGGTTTTAGGTCCCACCGGCCGTAACTTTGGAGCCGGTATGTCTGGCGGGCGGGCCTACGTTTACCATCTAGATCAATCCCGGCTCGCTGCTGGGGGTGAACTGTTGTTAGAACCAGTAGAAGACGGTTCCGAATTGCGGGCATTGTTGGAGCAGCACGTTTCCCAAACCGGTTCCGCCACGGCTCGGCGGCTATTAGAAAACTGGGACCAAGAACGGGAACACTTCACGCATGTGGTGCCCCGGGACTACAAGCGGATGCGTTCCGCCTTAGAACGGGCTCAAACCGCAGGGCGGGACTACCACGACCCAGATATTTGGAAAGAGATTATGAAGGAGGCGGCTCGTGGCTGACCCCACCGGATTTTTGAAGGTCCGCCAGCGGGAACTGCCGCTGGACCGGCCGGTTTCACTGCGTTTGCTGGACTTCAAAGAAGTTCACGCTGACCTCCCACCGGATCAGGTTTTGTTGCACCGGCAAGCGGGGCGCTGCATGGACTGTGGCGTACCGTTCTGCCACCGCGGCTGTCCCCTAGGTAATTTGATCCCCGAATGGAATGACTTGGTATGGCGGGAAGACTGGCGAGCGGCCTCGGAACGTTTACACGCCACCAACAACTTTCCTGAATTCACAGGCCGGATCTGCCCGGCCTTGTGCGAGGGGTCCTGTGTCCTGGGAATCAACCAGCCGCCGGTAACCATTGAGTTGTTGGAAATGGCCATAGTGGAGCGAGCTTTCCAAGAAGGCTGGATCACACCTCAAATTCCGGAGCGTTTAAGCGGTTATACCGTAGCGGTAGTTGGTTCTGGACCCGCCGGTTTAGCGACCGCTCAGCAGCTGACCCGCGCTGGGCACACGGTGGCAGTCTATGAACGGGCGGACCGCCCAGGGGGCCTGTTGCGTTACGGTATCCCCGATTTCAAGTTAGGTAAACACCACTTAGATTTACGGCTCTCACAGATGCAAGCCGAGGGCACGCGTTTCCGCACTGGAGTAGAGATAGGCCGCGACATTTCTTGGGAGGACCTACGGCAACGCTATGACGCGGTGGTGGTGGCGATAGGTTCCACTACGCCGCGCGATTTGACCCTCCCCGGACGGGAACTGGATGGGGTTCACTTTGCCAAACCCTACCTCGAGCAAGCTAACGTGGTGGCTTCCGGGCGGATGGTAGCCAACCAGGTCACGGCCCAAAACAAGCACGTAGTGGTGATAGGGGGCGGTGATACCGGTTCCGACTGTGTTGGCACTTCCTTACGGCAGGGGGCTAAATCGGTCACCTCCCTGGAGATCATGCCGCAGCCTCCTACCGCACGTCCGGGCCACCAACCCTGGCCGGTATTCCCCCAAGTTTTCAAAACGTCATCGTCCCACGAAGAGGGTGGCCAACGCCTCTATGCGGTCACCTCCCTGGAGTTTAGGGGCACGGGCGGACGGGTAGAAGCCATTCAAGTGGCCGATGCCGCCCGGGACGAGACCACCGGACGTTTCGAGGCCGTAGCCGGTACTGAACGTACTTTGCCCGCTGATCTGATACTCATAGCCATGGGTTTTGTGGGTCCAGAAGCCGGTGGTTTGGTAGAACAACTGGATTTAGAACTCACTAACCGGGGTACGCTGGTCAGGAACGCGGCTTACGCCACGTCAAAAGAGGGTGTCTTTGTGGCGGGAGACGCCGGACGGGGCCAATCCCTGGTGGTGTGGGCCATAGCCGAAGGGCGGGCCTGCGCCGCCGAGGTAGACGCTTACCTACAAGGCAGCACCGAACTACCCCGCCCGATCCCCGCCACTGAGGCATCCCTGAGTCTCTAGAGGATTTTTATTATGCGGCGCGCCAAGATTGTCTGCACTATGGGGCCAGCTACCTCCGGCCGGAAACAGGTTAAAAAGTTGATCCAAGCTGGGATGAACGTGGCCCGGCTCAACTTATCCCACGGTGACCACCAAGAACACCGTGAGATGTACAACACCATCCGTGAGGTAGCTCAAGAATTAGACGCGGCGGTGGGAATCCTGGCGGACCTACAAGGCCCCAAAATCCGTTTGGGGACCTTTAAAGACCACCAGCCAGTGGTACTTGAAGAGGGGCAACGGTTCACCATCACCACCGACCTGGTAGAAGGCACCAAAGAACGAGCCTCCACCACCTACGCCGGTTTGTCAGGGGATGCCCGAGTGCGGGATCTGATCTTGATTGACGACGGCAAAGTCGCAGTGCGCATTGACGCAGTTGAAGGTGCCGACGTGGTCACTACCGTGGAAGTGGGAGGTGAAATTTCCGATCATAAAGGTTTGAATCTGCCTGGAGTGGCGGTATCAGTACCAGCCTTATCTCCGAAAGACGTAGCTGACCTGCGCTTTGTGTTGGAACTCGGGGTTGACATAGTGGCATTGTCTTTTGTGCGCAGTGCGGACGATTACCGGGCAGTGGACGCCGTGATGGCGGAAATGGGCCGGAAAGTGCCGGTGGTGGCAAAGATCGAAAAACCACAAGCGGTGGAGAACCTGGACGATATTGTCCGTGCTTTTGACGCCATCATGGTGGCTCGAGGGGACTTGGGAGTAGAACTGCCGCTGGAAGACGTGCCACTGGTGCAAAAAAACGCTATCGACATGGCCCGGCGTTACGCCAAACCGGTCATAGTTGCCACCCAAGTATTGGATTCGATGATTTTAAAACCTCGGCCCACCCGAGCGGAGGCCTCCGATTGTGCCAATGCTGTGCTGGATGGCGCCGACGCAGTGATGCTTTCCGGTGAAACTTCAGTTGGGGCACATCCGGTGGATGCGGTGCGCACCATGGCCCGGATCATTGAAGCCACGGAACTAGGTGGAGGCGGGCGCATCAAACCAATGACCGCCGTACCCCACACTTGTGCGGGGATCCTAACCAAAGCCGCGGCAGTCATAGCGGACACCATGGAAGCTTCCTACCTGGTGGCCTTTACTGAGACCGGTGATTCGGCCCGGCGGATGGCTCGCCTGCGTTCTCCCATCCCGTTGATTGCTCTCACTCCAAACCTGGAAGTGCAACGCCAATTGGCTTTAGCTTGGGGTATTACTGCTTTTCAAGTGCCCTGCTTCTATCACACTGATGAGATGATTTACGGCACCGACGCGGTGCTGCAAGCCCACGGTTTGGGCCGTAAAGGTGACATGGTGGTTATAGTGTCCGGAGCGCCCGTGGGTACAGCCGGGACCACCAACCAGATTCTGGTCCACTGTGTGGGCCGTTTGGATGTGCCCCAAGAGAGCTAGCCCCCAACAACCTAGTGCCCCTATAATCTTTTCCCGTTGGTTGGACCTTTCTGCGGCGAGGACCCCGAGTAACTCACCCCACAAAACCTCTTCGCTTCGCTCAAATCTTTTGCGGGGACCCCGACGAGTAAGAAAAAGTCGGTTCAAACGCCAAAATTTTAGATTCCTAGTGGGGCTAGTGGCGTGTCTCTGTTAATTGTTTGGTGTTAGTTGGGGGTAGAGGTGGATCAGTTGGGTGCGGGCGTCTTCGGTGGTGAAGTGCCAGTGGACTTGGCGCCGGTCGGTGTTGACG
>JAISMT010000191.1 GCA_031276585.1 Bifidobacteriaceae bacterium | reverse complement strand
TCCGTTCCAACCTCGAGTTTGGCCGCCCGGGGGCTACCGAAGCAGAAATGTGGGACGCTTTGGAGATTGCCCAGATGGCGGACTTTATTAGGGACCAAGCTGACGGTTTGGATTTGGAGGTGGCACAAGGTGGAACCAACCTTTCCGGCGGGCAGCGGCAACGTCTGTCCATTGCCCGGGCGGTAATACGCCGCCCCCAGATCTACCTGTTCGATGACGCGTTCTCGGCTCTCGACTTCAGCACCGATGCCCGGCTCCGGGCGGCACTGCGGCCGGTGACGCAGGACTCTACCGTAGTGATGGTTTCGCAACGGGTAGGCACCATCATGGATGCTGACCGTATTTTGGTGCTCGATGCCGGGCGGGCCGTCGGTGTGGGGCGCCATAATGAGTTGTTGCAAACTTGCCCCACCTACCAAGAGATAGCCCAATCGCAGATGGCTTTGGAGCCAGGCGCATGAGCGGCGGCGCTGAGCAGCGGGGGGCCAAGCCGATTAAGGGTGGTGGTCCCGGTAGTGCTGGTGCTCGGATGGGCGCCGGCAGGGGCATGGGCCCCATGGGTCGGGGGGCTCCGGGTGCTAAAGCCATGGATTTCAAAGGCTCATCGCGGCGCTTTTTGAGTTTGCTGCGGCCGGAGCGGTTGAAACTGTGGTTGGCGGTGGTGCTGACGGTGGTGGCAGTGGGCCTGGGCGTGGTGGGTCCCAAAATTTTGGGTGAAGCCACCAACCGGGTGTTTGAGGGCTTCATCGGTAAGAAAATGGGCCAAGAGTTGGTTCAGGCTGGTTTGTTAGCGGACGGGCAAACCATGTCCAAAACTGACGTGATGCAGCTGCTGACCCACTCCGGTGGGGGTAACGGTAGCAAAGGTGGTAACGGCAGTGAGGACACCCCGGTCAATCCCAAGATGGTGGACCTGCTGGAAGCGATGGATTTCACGGCTGGAGTGGGGGTGGACTTCCAGGCGGTGGGTTGGGTTCTGGTGGGAGTGTTATTGGTCTACCTCGGTTCCGCAGCGCTGGGTTATGTGCAGGGACTAATCACGGCCCGGGTGATTCAAAACTCGATGTACCGGCTGCGGCGTGATGTCGAGGCCAAATTGGGCCGCCTGCCGTTGGAGTACTTTGACCACCAACCGCGTGGCGAGGTGCTCTCCCGGGTTACGAACGACATCGACAATGTGGGGCAAACCCTGCAACAAACCATGACCCAACTGTTGTTCGCGGTGTTCAACCTGCTGGGCATTCTGATCATGATGTTGACCCTTTCACCCTGGTTAACCTTGATTGCAGTGGCTTCCATTCCGGTGGCCGGGCTATTCACAGCCCTGGTGGCCAAACGTTCCGGGCCGCAGTTTGTGCGGCAATGGGCTGCCACCGGGGAACTGAACTCGCACATTGAGGAGATGTATACCGGCCATGCGCTGGTTAAAGTGTTTGGCCACCGGGAGGTAGCGCGGGAAGACTTTGATCAACGCAACCAGTCGCTTTATCACTCTTCCTTCAAAGCTCAAGCCATCTCGATGTCCATCCAACCCATCATGGGTTTTGTTTCCAACTTAGGTTATGTGGCGATTGCCGTGGTAGGCGGCCTGTGGGTGGCTAGCGGTGCCATGTCGCTAGGTGCAGTACAAGCCTTTATCCAATATTCGCGCCAATTTAGCCAACCGATGGGGCAAGTAGCTTCCATGATGAACCTGCTGCAATCGGGAGTCGCCTCAGCGGAGCGGGTATTTGAACTGTTAGACGCGGCGGAGATGGATCCGGATCCGGCAGAACCGCAGCAGTTGGAACAGTTCACCGGCCGGGTTGACTTCAATGCGGTGGACTTCTCTTATACGGAGGAACAGCCCCTGATCCAGAACCTACAGCTCTGGGCTAAGCCGGGCCAAACGGTGGCCATAGTGGGTCCCACGGGTGCTGGTAAGACCACCTTGGTCAATTTGCTGGAACGTTTCTATGAGATCCAGGGTGGTTCCATCACCTTGGACGGCGTAGACATCCGTACTCTGACCCGAGATCACTTGCGTTCCAAAATGGGCATGGTGTTGCAGGACACCTGGCTTTTTACCGGTACCATTTGGGACAACATTCAATACGGACGTTTGGATGCTACGGAAGAAGAAGTATTGGCGGCGGCTCGGGCCACCTATGTGGACCGGTTTGTGCGGGTACTTCCGGACGGCTACCAAACGGAGATCAACGAGGAAGCATCCAACCTATCGGCTGGGGAAAAACAGCTGTTGACCATAGCTCGGGCCTTCTTAGCGGACCCCGCTATTTTGATTCTGGATGAGGCCACCTCCTCGGTTGATACCCGCACTGAAGTACTAATTCAAGAAGCCATGAACCGCCTGCGGCAAGGCCGTACCTCTTTTGTGATTGCGCACCGGCTTTCCACCATCCGGGAGGCTGACGTGATCGTGGTGATGGAACAAGGCAGCGTGGTGGAAAAAGGTAGCCATGAAGAGTTGATGGCGGTGCAGGGCGCCTATTGGCGGCTTTATCAATCGCAGTTCGCGGGGACCGACGGTTCTGACGCTGAGTAGTGGCGGCCAGGTTTAACAGAGCGGCCCCCTAGGCAACTAAGTGTCGGAAATTTGACGTTTGAGCCGACTTTTGCCCTACTCGAGGTCTCACCGCAGCAAGATTTGACCAACGGGAGAAGCTTTTGCGGGGCCTGCTACGCGCCTGGTTTATATAGCGTCTAGATGGTGTAGTTATCAGGGAAGATGTTTAGGAACTGTTGAGTGCGGGGCTCTTGGGGGCGGGCCAAGACTTCAGCAGGAGGACCGGCTTCTACCACTAAGCCACCGTCCATGAAGATCACCTGGTTGGCTACATCACGGGCGAAACCTAATTCGTGGGTCACTACCACCATGGTTACGCCCTCGGCGGCGGCCAGCCGCATTACGGTGAGGACTTCCGTGATCAGCTCGGGGTCCAGAGCGGAGGTAGGCTCGTCGAATAGGACCACTTTGGGTTCTAGCACTAGAGCGCGGGCTATAGCTACTCGTTGTTGTTGGCCGCCGGAGAGCTGGGCAGGGTAAGAATCGTATTTGTCATTCAGACCTACTTTGTCCAGGGCGGCACGGGCTCGCTCTTGGGCTTCGGCTACCGGAACTTTTCGGGGAGTGACTAGGCCTTCCATTACATTGCCCAGGGCGGTGCGGTTCTTGAACAGGTTGAAGTTTTGGAAAACAAAGGGAGCGCTCAGACGGACTTGATGAATTTGCTCTTTGGTGGCGTGGGGCAGCTCAATGTC
>JAISMT010000132.1 GCA_031276585.1 Bifidobacteriaceae bacterium | reverse complement strand
TGTCAAGGACCAAAGTCACAACCGGCTGAATGTTACGGGTCAAGCCCCCGGGCTTGACCCGCTGCGAATGCTGCCGCCGCCGCTTGAGTCACAGGCCCTAGCCTGCCACCACCCACGGTGACCCCGTCCACCGCCACCACGCCTTGGACATTGCGCCCAGTGGAGGTAACAAATACCTCGCTGGCTTGGAACAACGCCGTCATGGGAACAGATTGCTCTACGGCATCGGTCCATTCCAGCAACAGGTCCCGGGTCACACCCCCTAAAGGCCCATCGCTGAGCGGTGGGGTCACTAAACGTCCTTCTAGCACTAGAAACACATTGGAGCCGGTCCCCTCCGTCAGGTACCCCCACGTGTTAGGGAACAACGCTTCGCTGGCTCCCGCCGCCCGGGCCCGCGCCAACGCCAACGCGTTTTCAGCGTAGGAAGTAGTTTTAAGTCCTGCCAAAGCCCCGTGGGGGTTACGAGTGAACGGCACCGTGATCACCCGCGTGGTAGCCGGTTCCAACGCATGGCTGGTCACCAACGCAAACAACGTAGGCTCAGAATCCGGTAAACGGCCCGAACCTACGGCACCGATCCCAGCCGTCAACGTGACCCGCAAGACATCAATCTCGCTGGTCAAACGCTCCTGGTTGGCTGCCACGGTTTCCTCTACCGCACGCCGTACCGCCGCCAGACCGGGGAAACGCAAACCGAGTCCCACCGCCGAACGCTCCATCCTCCGCAAGTGGCGGGTTAACGCGAACGGACGGCCCTGGACCAGTTTGATGGCTTCGAAGACGGCATCGCCCACCGTGATGCCGTGGTCCAATAACGGCAATGTAGCTTCCCCCGCTGGTAATACCCGCCCGTTCACCCAAGCTAGGGCTTCAGCGTCCGTAAATCCCATGAGGTTCCCCTATTCCACCGTGACGGACTTAGCCAAGTTACGGGGCTGGTCCACGTCGAGTCCTTTAGCGGTCGCCAAAGCGCAAGCAAAAATCTGCAACGGTACTACCGCTACCAATGGCGCCAACAAAGTGGGCGTAGAAGGTACCCAAAGCACCCGTTCCGCGTATTCGCTTACCGCGACATCGCCCTCCTCCGCCACTACTAACGTGACCGCGCCCCGGGCTCGCACCTCTTGAATGTTAGAGAGCACCTTTTGGTGCAACACGTCCCGTCCCCGCGGGCTCGGCACTACCACAAACACCGGCTGACCCGTGTCAATCAAAGCGATAGGGCCATGTTTGAGTTCCCCGGCCGCAAACCCTTCCGCGTGAATATAAGCCAGCTCTTTGAGTTTCAAAGCCCCTTCCATAGCCACCGGGAACCCCACATGGCGACCCAAAAACAACACCGAACGGGTGTCCTTCATACTGACCGCTAACTCCCGGATCGAGGCTTCCTGATCTATCACCTGCTGAATTTTGGCGGGCATCAGGTTCAGCTCTTCTAACACCGTGCGGATCTCATCCGGAAACATGGTGCCTTTGAGTTGCGCCAGGTAGAGACCCAACAAGTAGGTGGCCGTGATTTGGGCTAGGAAGGCTTTGGTGGAAGCCACCGCCACTTCCGGGCCAGCGTGAGTGTAGAGCGCAGCATCGGATTCCCGCGCAATGGTAGAACCCATCGTGTTGACCACTGCTACCACTTTGGCGCCCTGTTCCCGCGCGTGACGGATCGCCATGATAGTGTCCATGGTCTCTCCGGACTGCGATATAGCTACCACCAGGGTTTTCTCGGTCACTACTGGGTCGCGGTAACGGAATTCGTGGGCTAATTCCACTTCCACTGGGATACGGCACCAGTGTTCGATGGCGTATTTGGCTACGTGCCCGGCGTAGGCGGCGGTACCGCAAGCTATAACCACTATTTTGTCCGCCGAACGCAGCAACGATTCGCTGATCCTGAGTTCGTCTAACTGCAGGTGCCCCTCGGGGGTGGTACGGCCTAACAAGGTATCCCGGACGGCATCAGGTTGATCGTGAATTTCTTTATCCATGAAGGTGGCGTAACCGCCTTTGACGGCGGCAGAAGCATCCCAATCCACTTTGAACTCTTTGACTGGGGCCGGGTTGCCATTGAAATCGGTTACCGTGACCTGATCTGGGGTAATAGCCACCACTTGGTCTTGCCCCAGCTCTAAAGCCCGGTCGGTTTGGGCCACAAAAGCTGCCACGTCCGAGCCGAGGAAGTTTTCCCCGTCACCTAAACCCACTACCAACGGTGAGGTGCGCCGGGCTCCCACCACCAGGCGAGGGTTGTCATGCGCTACCGCCAACAAAGTGAAAGCGCCTTCGAGGCGGCGGGCCACCGCACGCATCGCTTCCGGCAAGTTACCGCTATCCCGGTAGGCCCGGGCTAGTAAGTGGGCCGCCACTTCCGTATCGGTCTGGGAGGCGAATTGCACGCCATCGCCCTCTAACTCTTGTCGCAGTACGCCGTGATTTTCCAGGATGCCGTTGTGGACTACCGCCACCGAGCCGTCCGCCGAGAAATGGGGGTGAGCGTTGAGGTCAGTAGGGCCACCGTGGGTAGCCCACCGGGTATGGCCCACTGCCGCCGATGCCGCCGGTAGGGCTTTAGCTTTAAGTTCACCTTCCAGCGCACTCAGCTTGCCCGCCTTCTTGGCATGCGCCAGCCCTTGCGAGTTGGCTACCACTATGCCCGCTGAGTCGTAGCCCCGGTATTGCAAACGAGACAGGGCTTCCAACGCTACTTCTAAAGGACGGTTAGATTCGCCCGAACCCACGTAACCGATAATTCCACACATACCCGCTACCTTATACAGGGCCCGCTTGCCTGTCGCGCGAACTATTCCTAAATGGGGCCGCTACCGTCTTCGAAACG
>JAISMT010000115.1 GCA_031276585.1 Bifidobacteriaceae bacterium | reverse complement strand
GAATTGACGGCGTTTTGGAAAGTGGCGGTTTCACGTTTGCTGCAGGGTCCGTTCCGGGTGGAGAAGCCCCGGATCAGCGAAGATGGCCGGCTTTCACCCACCGCCGGCCAGGTGACTTTGCTGGACCGCGCCATCGAAGAAGCGGCTTTGGCCTGTGTTGCCTCCCACTTGGTTTCCTCGGGCCTGGACCCCGGTTTCACTAGTAAGGACCGTCCAGTGGCGTTACTTCCAGTTACAGGGTTAGGCGAGATCCACATGGACGAACCACACCAGCAGGTGATCTGGAAAGTTCCGGTAGCAGGCGGTGCTGAACCGCTGTTAGTGCGCCAGCCGGTAACTCCGGCCACTACGCATCGGGTGGATTCACTGTTGGCGCTGGTGGAGCAAAGTCCCCCGGTGGCGTACGTCCTGGTGGAACGTGCCGAGATAAGTGGGCGGGCTACCTGGAAACCGGTAACAGCGTTTTTGCGCCGCTCTGATGGCCTGGAACTATTTTCGTTCGATTTTTCTACTCCGCCGCAGGAACCGGAGCGGTTCCGTAACGTTGTGCGTAAACGTTGGACCTTGCTATGGCGCCGGTGGCTGGAACAACCGGGAGTACCTGCGGTTTCCCGTCCTGCTGTTGCCGTGGTCTGCGATCAGGTCCGTGACCTGACTCTTGACCTAGCTGCTACCGGAAGAACCACACCCACCGCAGAGCAACGCCGGCACTGTGAAGTTCTAGCCGGACGTTTGGAGGCTTTAGCTCTCACCACGTTGGCGCACGCGGTGCGGCAGATCATCCAGCAACCGGGCCCCGAATCGGTGCTACGGGCACAACACATAGCAGACCGGGCGGCCACAATCGCCGTTTCCAGCTAACTGCCTCATCCCTGAATGGCAGTGGAAACGATTGCTAGGACGGAGTGGAAACGACTGCTAGGACGGTATCTCTCCAGGTCAGTTGAGGTCCAAAGCTATGACGTTTTTATCCAGTTTTTCTCACCCGGTTTTCCTCACCAAACCAACAGTAAATGGGGTTTTCGCCATGGTCTTAAATGTGGGGAGAAGGTTCGGTAAGGCGCTTCTATCTCTTTGCATAGTGGCGGGCGGCCCAGTTAGACGGCTACTGTGGCCCGGTGCATGGTGAATACAAGACCCCGGGTGGGAAGCTGGTAGCAGCAGAAGTAGAAACAGCCGCCGGCCGGTTGACGGAAGTCAAGTTGGCGGGCGATTTTTTTTTGGAACCCGATGACGCGTTGTCCCGGATGGAAGCCGCCTTACAAGGTTCGGCGCTAGATGACCCGGCCCCCACTTTGGCGGAACGGATCCAGCAGGCTTTAGAACCCACTGACACTTTGGTGGGTTTCGACGCTGGTGCGGTGGCCATCGCAGTGAGGCGGGCTTTGGGGAAATCTTCCACCTGGGCGGACCACCAATTCACTTTGATCCGGGAACAACCCCGTGATGCTTATCTGCAGATGGCGTTGGACCAGGTTTACGCCGAGGAACTAGCGGCCGGGCGCCGGGGACCTACCCTGCGCATCTGGGAGTGGGCCACTAATGCGGTGATTATTGGCTCCTATCAGTCCTGGTCTAACGAGGTGGACCACGAGGGAGCCGCCCGTCACGATGTGACCGTAGTCCGCCGGGTCTCCGGTGGGGGAGCCATGTTTGTGGAACCGGGTAACACCATCACTTACTCGCTAGTGGTGCCCGAGTCTTTAGTGGACGGCATGAGTTTTGTGGATTCCTATGCCTTTTTGGATGCCTGGTGTGTGGGGGCATTACGTAGCTTAGGGATAGACGCCAGCTATCTACCGATTAACGACATAGCCAGCCCCGCCGGAAAGATAGCCGGAGCGGCCCAAAAAAGGTTCGCCGACGGCACCGTGCTGCACCACGTGACCATGGCTTATGACATTGACGCCAACAAAATGTTGGAAGTGCTACGGATTGGCCGGGAAAAGCTCTCGGATAAGGGCACCAAATCGGCCGCTAAACGGGTGGATCCATTGCGTTCCCAAACCGGCTTGACTCGGGAAGCCATCCGGGAAGCCTTTGTAGAGCACTTCGCTTCGCTTCACGGCTTGGAACACTCTGAACCCACCCCCGCCGAGTTGGAGCGGGCCACCGAATTAGTGCGCACCAAATTTGCCCATCCGGACTGGTTACACCGGGTCCCGTGACGAGCGCAGCAGAAGGTTCTGCCCGGCGCCGGGTTTTGGCTCTAGCCGTGCCGGCTCTGGGAGCGCTTGCTGCTGAACCGCTGTTCGTTATGGTGGACAGCGCCATCGTGGGCCACTTGGGCCGTTCCCCACTAGCCGGTTTGGCTTTAGCGGGAGCCGTGTTGAATACCTGCGTTAATCTTTGTGTTTTCTTGGCTTATGCCACTACTTCCCAGGTAGCGCACGCTTTTGGCCGGGGTGATTTACGTCAAGCGGCCCGGTTGGGTATGGATGCTTTATACCTGGCTTTGGGGTTGGGTTTGGCGGCCGGAGTGGCGTTATTCACCGCTGGTCCAACCATTTTAGGTTGGTTTGGGGCGGGGCCTGAGGTGCAGGAAGCGGCTGTTTCCTACCTGCGTTGGTCGGCTCCCGGACTACCGGCCATGCTGGTGCTGCTGGCCGCTACCGGGGTGTTGCGCGGTTGGCACAACACTAAGGTCACGTTCCAGATCGCAGTGGTGGGAGGGGTAGTGGATGCGCTGACCTCCTTTGGGCTTTGCTATCCCGGCGGTATGGGCATCCGGGGAGCCGCTTTGGGTACCGTGGTTTCCCAACTACTGATGGCGTTGTGGGCGGGAACGCTGGTGGTGGGGGCCGCCCGGCGGGAGGGCGCGGGTTTTAGACCCCACCGGTCCGGGGTGTGGAGCGCCGCCCGTACCGGGGCACCGTTGTTTGTGCGCACCTGCTTGTTGCGGGCCGCTAGTTTGGTGGCGCTGGGAGTGGCCACCTCTTTCGGCGCGGCCCAGCTTGCGGCGCATCAAATAGTGGCCAATGTGTGGCTGTTTTCTTCCCTCTGTACTGACGCGCTAGCCATAGCTGCTCAAACGTTGGTAGGTACTGCACTGGGGAGCCGCGATACCGGTGCTTTAGTGGAGGTGAAACGGGAAGTGGTGCGCTTATCCGTGGGGTCAGGCGGGTTGTTAGGGGTTTTGACAGCGGCGTTAGCGGGAGTGTTGCCCTGGTTTTTCACGCCCGATGCCGCCGTACGGGCCGCCGCTACTGGCGCCCTATTGGTGGTGGCGGTTGGTATGCCACTAGGGGGATGGGCTTATGCTCTGGACGGGATTTTGTTGGGTGCCGGCCAAGGTGGGTTCTTGGCTGGGGGGATGGCGCTCGCATTGGTTTGTTACCTGCCGG
>JAISMT010000103.1 GCA_031276585.1 Bifidobacteriaceae bacterium | reverse complement strand
AACAGTGAAGTGATGGTGGTGCCTAGCCCTGCCAAATTAGGGTCTTGTTCTACCCGCTCTAAGAGTTCAGCGTGGGCTCCTTCAACTGCTTCTTCTAAAGCGTCGGCTCCACTCTCGGCGGTAGGTGTTTCTTCATCTAAAGCCGCTAAATGCGCTATGGCTACCGAAGAAGCAATGTCCCCGCCAGCGTGTCCCCCCATGCCATCAGCCACCACCAACAAATGCGGCCCAGCGTAGGCCGAGTCCTGGTTGTTGGCGCGCGTCAGCCCAATATCGGAGCGCACTGCATAGCGCAGGGCAATTGCCACTACCCGCGTACCTCCATAGTTGTGTTTCCGATCCGAATGGACTGCCCCACGGTTAATTCCCTAGGACCTGTTATTCTCTCACGGCCTTGGAAGGTGCCATTGGTTGACCCTAAATCTTCTAGCACCCAGGTGCCGTTGCGAGGTACTACCTGAGCGTGCCTCCCAGAAGCGAAATCGTCATCCAGAACCAGGTTGGCAGTGGAAGAACGCCCTATTACTACTGGTGACCGCGATAACGGCAGGGTGGTACCGCGCAGTGGACCGTTTTTTACCACCAGTTTGGTTGGTGCGCCGGGTTTGGGGGAGGTAGCGTTCGCTGAGGGGGGTAAGAACGGGCTAACGGCGCCATCCGCGTTAGGCGCTCCCGCTTGGGCGGCTAGTTCCAGTGGTGCGCTTACTCGAGCGCGGCGGGCGGCCCGTCCGGAACGAGCCGACGCTTCCCGGCGTTGGATGGTGGTGCCGTACACGTCTCGTTTCAGAGTTACTAGGGCCGCGAAAACAAAGAGCCACAGAACCACCAAATAGCCCAGTCTGAGTAACGAGACGGAGAGTTCTCCCATAAATGCGGCCTAACTGTCCGGATTGAAACCCAGATCGGTTGACTCTCCAGTCCAGAAAACAACTTGGGTGCGGCCCACAGTAATGGTGTTTCCATCTACCAACAGGGCATTAGTGATGCGGTGCCCTTCTACGAACGAGCCATTGGTGGAACCTAGGTCGGTTGCTACTGGACCATCTGGAGTGAGGCGAATTTCTATATGACGCCGGGACACTCCCGTGTCTTCCACAATGATGTCGGCATCAGAGCCCCGGCCAATCACTGTGACCGGGCCGGTCAACAAATAACGTTGGCCGTCAATGTCCACTATAGGGTGGCGGGTGCTGGCAGGAGCCGGCCCAGCGGGTGCTACGGCTCCCCGTACCGTCTCGGACCGTACGTTGAATACGCCCACCGCTAAATCGGGATCTTCTTCAAAGGTGACCGAAACGGGGCCTACAAAGGCGTAGCGCTGCGAAGCAGCGTGTTGGGCTACTCCTTCTTGCAGTTCTTCGCCTAAGGCTTCTGCCCCCCAATCCACGATGCGGTCGAAGTCTTGGGGCGAGAGCTCAATCACAAACTCATTGGGTACAACTGCCCGGCCACGGGCCAAGACCGCCGCCTTGTCATCTAACTCGCGCCTCAGCGCTGAAGCCAAGTCCACAGGTTTCACCTCACTACGGGAAGCTTTGGCGAAAGCGCCATTAACTGCACGCTCTACACCCTTCTCAAACCGGTCGAGGAACGCCATGAGTCATCCCTCCTATAACTAACGCCGCTCCAACAATGCTAACTACTCACTAGCGTGCCACACCGGGCCCTCCAGAGTACAGGTACTTGGCGGTTCCCGGCTGCTGACCAAACCATGCTAGCCTCATCTTTTGCGCGCGAGTGGCGGAATAGGCAGACGCGCACGGTTCAGGTCCGTGTGCCCGCAAGGGCATGGGGGTTCAACTCCCCCCTCGCGCACAGGTTTCGCAGTGAGGGGACCAGCCCAAACCTCCAACCCTGTGATTTCGAGCGGGTTTTCTGGGTTTTGGCTGGTGGCGAGGTGTTCTTCGAGTTAGTTTTGTTTACCGTTGAGGACTTTAATGGTCATGGCGCCTTTGAGGGGACGTCCAGGAGATAGGTCTCGGTGCTTTTGGGTGCGTTGTTTTCAGCTAATAGGTGAGTGATTTCTATTTTTGCTTCTGATTTTCACGTTGCCAGGGTACTCACCTTGGCAGCTTTGACAATGTTTCTGCCGCTGGTAGCGGCGTGT
The DNA here is from genome assembly GCA_031276585.1 of Bifidobacteriaceae bacterium. The sequence goes on along the minus strand of JAISMT010000103.1, from coordinate 7,918 downwards.
ACCAGCGGTGGCACGGAACCCGCACCACCAGAGAAGATCATCGTGACACCGGAACCATGCACTGAGGTAGGGCCGTCGGTTCCTTTTTATGAGCGGCACCCCGACAAGGAGCTGTATACCTGGGGATATCTCTCGGATGAGGTACTTGCTCCTGCTGCCTGTGTGCATCAGGCCGAAGCGGTCAATCTGTTTGCCGTCAGGGTCTCTGATGAGATGAGCAATGAGCGGGTGCGCTTCGCGGTGGACTTCGACAACGGATATCTTTACAACAGCATTGGTGTTATTGCTTTCGCTCCTTCTGATTTCAATAAGCCGGATGTGGTGTTGTCTGCTGAGGCGTTGGCGGAGTTGCGGGAGGCTATCGACCGGTACAGGGTGCTGGAGTGGCCGTTTCGTGACCCCGGGGAGCCTGTTATTGATGGGGAGTACACGGTTCGGGACGGGTTTGAGCTTGCGGTGGTTTTCTATGATGACACTGGTAGCTATGCTGACCGGCCGGAAAAGTCTGATGCCGATATGATCGGGTTCCTCCACTTCGCCCAGACGTTCCTAGCGGAGCAGCTCAAATAGCGACCACGAGTAGGAACGCTTCTACTCACCGGGCCAGGGAGTTCAAGAGTCCCACCTCGTGCACAGGTTTTGCAGCAAGGGGACCATTTCAAACCTTCAGCCCGGCGGTTTTGAACCGGCTGCGTTTGCGTTTTCGCCTTCGGTTTGGTAGGCGATACCAAAGTTATCCACAGGGTTATGCACTGGTTCCCCAAGACCCCAGTACAGTCCTGTGTATAAGTGGGGTAGTCCTGGGGATACTGTGCTTAGGAATCGGGGGATAACCCTGTGACCTGTGGAAATGCGTGAATCTCGGTTGTGGGTAACTCTTCAAGGCTGTGGATAAACGTCCAATAGGCCGCCGTTGGCAAGGCTCAGCGGGTGGTCTTACGCACAGCACTCGTACAAGTTGTGTTCAGTTTCGCCAACTGCCGGTGCCGCGCCGTCTACTTAGCTGATTATGTGGGCCGCTGCTTGTTCTACCACTGTAGGTTTGATCAAAATGCGGTGGTGTCCCAACCCTTCGGTGGTAACCAGTGTGGCTTCTTTCCAGCGGTCCGCTATGTCTTGCGCCGTGCGGTAGGGCGATTCTTTGTCTGCCCGGTCGTGAATTACCAAGGCCGGGGGTAATAACCCGGTGGCTCCCATATTGGCGACGTTGAAATCCGCTAGCGGCCCCTGGGCTCGTTTTTCCATCTCGGTGATTAACAACCGTTCGGTACGTGGCCTGAACCCCAGCGAGCGGGCAAAAGCGTGGGCTACTCGCTCCATGTCCGGGCTGGGGGAAACCAAAGCCATCCGTTCCACTGTGAGCCGCTGGCGCAGCAGGGAACGGCAAACAGCAGCACAACCTAGGGAATGAGCTATTACTCCGTAAGGGGAGCCACTATGGGCCGCTAAGGCCTCAAAGGAACGCATTAACTCACCGCCGGAGGAGTGGCGGGGCCCAAAAGTTCCTGGGCCGGAATCACCGTGGGATAGGGAATCGGCTGCTACCACTCGGAAACCTGCGGCCGTCAAAGGTTTTACAAAGGCCGCTACTTGGCCGCGCCAGCCGCCCCAGCCGTGGACTAACCACACGGTTGGCGCCGAGTCCAGGTTTTTGGGTGGGGCCGATGCCGTGGGTTCGTCACCGTTGGAGTACGGTTCCCAGGTTTCTACCGCCAGAGGGGATTTCAAACCCACATCCACCATTTCTAAGTGCCCTAACCAGGGGCGGTTATCTTTGCGGCGGCCTTGATTGCCTGGTAGTTTGCACCACAACCGAGCAGCAGCCTTAGCCGCCAGGTGTGGTGTGACTAATCCGCCGCCCACGAATCCCAACCAACCTAGCGTTTGGGTGGCGCGTTGGCGCAGGGGCAGTGGGCGCCGAGGTTGATGAGTGGGCGGGTGAATCTTAGGCATAACGGTTACCAGCGTAGCCGTCACTTCCAAACAGTTATTTCACGTGATCGGCAGCTACCAAACATTGAACAGAGCAAGAAGACTTTTGGGGTGCTTTTAGGGGCCTGGGGTAGAAGATAATGTCTGTACAAACCTAATTGGCTTCCCGTACAGAAAGTTTCCATATGACCTGGCAGACACCGCATGACCCGCTGGACCGGACCCGTTTTCCAGTGGACCCTTGGGCTTTACGTGAGGTGTCGCCTTCCAGCGCAGATTTGGGTAAAACGGAGACCTTGTTCGCGGTGGCTAACGGCTATTTGGGGATGCGTGGTAACCCGGAAGAAGGCCGCGTAGCTCACGAACACGGCAGTTACGTAAATGGTTTCCATGAGACGTTCCGAATCCGCCATGCTGAGGACGCCTATGGGTTCGCCACCGTAGGTCAAACCATGGTCAACGTGCCGGACGCCAAAGTGATCCGACTTTATGTGGATGATGAACCACTGCTACTTTCGGTGGCTGACCTGCAACATTATGAACGTTGCCTCCACTTTAGAAACGGTGAACTGACGCGCACCCTGACTTGGCGCACGCCATCGGGCAACCGGGCGCACATAGTGGCCACCCGTCTGGTGTCGCTAACGGAACGGCACCTAGCGGTAATGACCTACCAAGTCACTTTGGAAAAAGAAGCCCCCCTCACTTTGTCTTCCCTGGTGATAAACCGGCAAGACGGCGAAGACGAATATCACGTTTCCGGGCCCGATGCCGGCGACCCTAGTTGGGATCCCCGTAAAGCCGAGACCTTTCACAATCGGGTGCTCCAGCCAGCATTGGATTTACGTGAGGAAGACACCGGCCGGGCCTATTTGGGGTACCGCTGCACCAACTCAGGTATGACTGTAGCGGTGGGAGCGGAACACTACCTAGAAACGGAAAACTATTTCACACGTCAGGATCGGTTGGAACCAGACGTGGCGGAAACCCGCTTCACCGTGCAAGCCCAACCCGGGGTGCCCGTCACTCTGGTCAAATTAGTGGCCTACCACACCTCCCGGGGAGTGCCTCCTTTAGAGCTAGCCAGCCGATGCCGCTTGACCTTAGACCGGGCAACGGAACGGGGTGTGGACCTACTGCGCGAAGACCAGAGGACATACCTGGACCAGTTTTGGTCTCGCTCCGATGTGGTGGTGCAAGGCCAAGGGGCCGTGCAACAAGCCGTGCGGTGGAATCTGTTTCAGGTATTGCAGGCCTCAGCCCGTTCGGAAAGTGCCGGAATACCCGCTAAAGGCCTTACCGGATCCGGTTATTCAGGTCACCATTTTTGGGATTCCGAAATCTACGTAGTGCCTTTTTTGACTTACACCACACCCGATTGGTCCCGCAATGCATTGCGTTACCGCTACACCATGTTAGATGCTGCCCGGCGCCGGGCTTTAGAGCTTTCCGAATTAGGGGCACTTTACCCGTGGCGCACCATTAACGGGGAAGAAGCTTCTGCGTTTTATGCGGCGGGTACGGCCCAATATCATATTGATGCTGATATAGCTTATGCGCTCACCCAATATTTGTGGGCTACCCAAGATGTGGACTTCCTAGAGCGGGAAGGTATTGACATGTTGGTGGAGACCGCTCGTATGTGGTTCGGTTTAGGTTTTATGCGTTCCGCTGGGGGTGGAGGCCCTGCCGAATTTTACATCCATGGTGTCACGGGTCCAGACGAATACACCACAGTTGTCAATGACAACTTGTTCACTAACGTGATGGCTCGGTTCAACCTGCGGGCCGCTGCTACATGGTTGGAGCTGATCAAAGAACAAAACCCGGTGGCCTATTCCAAGGCGGTGGCGCGGCTTGACCTCCGTCCAGAGGAACCAGCCGGGTGGATCCAGGCCGCGGACGCTATGCACATTCCCTATGATAATTCCTTAGGGATTCACCCCCAAGATGACCAGTTCTTGCAGAAAGAACTATGGGATCTGGAATCCACCCCGCCGGATAAACGGCCCCTATTGTTGCATTACCATCCTTTGGTAATTTACCGTTTCCAAGTCTTGAAACAAGCGGATGTGGTTTTAGCCCAATTCCTCTGCTCCCATGATTTCACATCCGAACAAAAGCTAGCTGATTTCGACTATTACGATCCGCTAACCACTGGGGATTCTTCGCTAAGTGCGGTGGCGCAAGCCATTATGGCTGCCGAGGTGGGGTACCAAGAGTTAGCTCAAAAGTACTTCTCGGCCGCGCTTTACGTTGACCTAACAGATTTGCATGGTAATGCTTCCGATGGCGTGCATGTAGCTTCCGCTGGTGGTATTTGGTCCACCCTAGTATTCGGGTTTGCAGGTTTGCGGGATTCTGAAGGCCAAGTGACATTCTCACCCCGGTTACCAGAACTGTGGAAAGGTTTGAGTTTCCACCTAGCGGTTCATGGATCACAGATTGGCGTGGCTTTATGGCAAGACCGGATGGAGTTCACTTTGGAGGCAGGGGCCCCGGTCGAGGTAGTGGTGTTAGGTGAACCGGTCCAAGTGGAAGGCACCCAACCGGTAGTGGTGCCGTTACCGGATCAAGGGCCACGGCTAATTGGCGCCCCCACTGCCCGGGACATAGCCGGAACCCTGCGTTCGGATGGTTCGGTAATCACGGCCACCGTGCCGGCTTCAGTAGATTCGGTCGGCTCCGAAGGCCCCGAATAGCTACCCTGACTAAACGGTTTAGACCCCCTAAAACGGCCCAAATATCAAGCCAGGGCTTTTTCTAGCTCCCGGCGGTCCATGCGGTCAATCCGGGCCGCCCGCAAACGCGACCACACCACTGGAGCTACGGCAATTAGCCCCGCCAAACAGGCGCAAGCTATCCGCAGGGCGTGATTAGCGTCAGCTGATTGAGTCATGGCTACCACCAGTGGCGCTATCAGCACACTGACCAGGTTCATTACCTTAATCAGGGGGTTGATGGCGGGCCCGGCGGTGTCTTTGAAGGGGTCCCCAATGGTGTCACCAATCACCGCAGCCTCATGGGAAGGCGAGTTTTTACCCCCATATTGGCCGTCCTCCACTAGTTTCTTGGCGTTATCCCAAGCTCCACCAGAGTTAGCTAGGAATACGGCCATCAGCAACCCAGTGCAAATTGCTCCACCCAGGAAGCCCGCTAATGGGCCCACCCCTAAGCCCATCCCGACCGCTACCGGCGCGAACGCCGCCAACAGTCCGGGGGCCACCAGTTCGCGTAGGGAATCCCGGGTGCAAATGTCTACTACTTCGGAATAGTCGGGTTTCACTTCACCGGTCATGATGCGCGGTTCGTTCCGGAACTGGCGGCGTACTACTAGCACAATGGCGCTCGCGGCCCGGGTGACGGCATCGATGGCCAACCCGGAGAATAAGAACACGGTGGCGGCTCCTAGAATCACGCCTACCAGGGTGAGCGGTTGGATGATGGAGTATTGGTTCATAGCGTTTAACAGCGTGCCGCCCGCCAACTCGGAGAGGGAAGCGAAAGCTTGCTTCACGGCATCGTTGTATGACCCGAATAATGCGGTGGCGGCCAGCACGGCCGTTGTAATAGCGATGCCTTTGGTAATGGCTTTGGTGGTGTTACCCACCGCATCCAGATCGGTGAGAGCTTGGGCAGCGGTGCCACTGACTTCGCCGGACATCTCGGCTATACCTTGAGCGTTATCCGAAACCGGGCCAAAGGTATCCATGGCCACTATGACCCCTACGGTGGTGAGGAGACCACAACCTGCTAGAGCCACCAACAGTAACGCCATGGTCATGTTGCCGCCGGAAAGCAGGAACAGCCCACAGAGGGCGGCAGCAATGGTGCCAGCAGTGTAAACGGCGGATTCGAGGCCAACCCCAATACCAGCCAAGACCACGGTGGCGGCCCCGGTGGTGGTGGTTTTAGCTACATGCCGGGTGGGCCGGGAATCGGTGCCAGTGAAGTAGCCGGTAATCCACAAGATCAAGCCCGCTAAAGTAATCCCTAACCAAACTGCGCCTATCACGGGCCAACGCGGGTCAGTGTTGCCGAGGGAATCTAAAGCGGGGTTATTGAAATCGGCGTAAGAGCTGGGCAGGTAAATCCAGGTGGCTAGTGCGGTGAGAAGTGCCGCTATCAATGCTGAAAGGTAAAAGCCGCGGTAAATGGCTTTCAAACCGGACTCGTTTTTGCCTACCCGGGTAATGAACACGCCAATCCCGGCGGTTACGGCCCCAATCGCAGGCACTATCAGTGGGAATACCAGGCCATCAGCGCCAAAAGCGGCTTTGCCTAGGATCAGGGAAGCGACCAGGGTTACAGCATAGGATTCAAACAGGTCAGCGGCCATGCCAGCACAGTCACCTACGTTGTCGCCCACGTTGTCTGCAATGGTGGCGGCGTTACGGGGGTCATCTTCGGGGATGCCTTGCTCTACTTTGCCTACTAGATCAGCCCCTACATCGGCCGCTTTGGTGAAAATACCGCCACCTACCCGCATGAACATAGCCAGTAAGGCGGCCCCAAACCCAAAGCCTTCTAGTACCGCTGGGGCGTCGGCTTGGAAAATCATCACCACGCTGGAAGCCCCCAACAGCCCTAACCCTACGGTGGTTAAACCCACTACACCGCCGGTTTGGAAGGCGATGGCGGCGCCCCGTTCCCGCCCGCCTTCACCTGACGCTGCAGCGGCCGCTACCCGTAGGTTGGCTCGGGTGGCCAGCCACATACCCAAGTAGCCTATGATGGCCGAAAAAGCAGCACCCACTAGGAACGATGCCGCCCGTCCGGTTCTGACTGCTGCCGTACCCGGGAGTAGGGCTAGAAGCACCATAACCGCTACTACGAAAACCGCGAGGGTTCTAAACTGCCGTTTTAAATAGGCTTGCGCGCCCAGTTGGACCGCTTCGGCTATTTCCCGCATGCGGGGTGAGCCTTGGTCAGCGGCTAACACTTTGGCCCGTAACCCAGCAGCGGTGGCTAAAGCTACTAGAGCTATAGCGGCCACAATCGCCGTTATAACTAAGCCGGAAGAGGTCAAAGATGCGGATGGCTCTGCCGCTAAGACCCAACTGTTGCTACTAGCGGGGTTAGCCGCGAGAAACTGATGGGGGGCGGCAGCCAGCAGCTGAGGCGGCAGCGATAAGGCCTGGTAAATCATGTTGCGCTCTCTCCTGGGTCAGGTCGGCTATGACCTGGCTTGTCAGTTCTTAATGAAGAACTGGGGTGGACGTTAGTCCTATGTTACTGGCGTTAGCCCCAGCTGCGAACCCGGCACGCGCAACTCGGGTATCCGCTGAGGGAATAGTGCCACTAGGCTTTACCGCCGTGAGAATCCTCGTGTTGGGCTCCGGAGCCCGGGAGCACGCCATCGTTCACCAACTGCACCGTGAAGGCGGACATCAGCTTTTTGCTGCCCCCGGTAACCCCGGTATTGCTCAACTAGCGGAACTGCATTCGGTAAACCTGGCCTCTGGGCCGGAGGTGGCTTATTTAGCGTGGAAACTGCGGGCCCAGTTAGTGGTGATAGGCCCTGAACAACCGCTGGTAGACGGCGTAGCGGATGCAGTACGGGCTGCATATATACCGTGTTTTGGACCCTCGGCGGCAGCGGCGAACTTGGAAGGCTCCAAGGCTTTCGCTAAAGAGGTGATGACCGCTGCGGGAGTTCCCACCGCTAAAGCTGAAGTGGCCACTACCCGGGACCAAGCAACTGAAGCTATGGACCGGTTTGGCGCTCCCTACGTGGTGAAAAATAACGGACTAGCCGCTGGTAAGGGTGTAGTGGTGACCGATTCTCGGGCCACCGCCCTGGAACACGCTGAAAGCTGTTTTGAAGCCGGATCTACCGTGGTAATAGAGGAATACTTGGATGGACCGGAAGTGTCCTTGTTTTGTGTTACCGACGGCCAAACGGTGGTACCGCTGGCTCCCGCGCAAGATTTCAAACGCGCCTTAGATGGTGACCAAGGACCCAACACCGGTGGCATGGGGGCTT
>JAISMT010000162.1 GCA_031276585.1 Bifidobacteriaceae bacterium | reverse complement strand
GATTTGGAAACTTTCCACATTAAACGGTCACTGGTCCGGCGGGACGACGAATATATTTACCTGGACCACGGTATGACTAGTTTTCATCTGATGCTGCGCGAAGAGGCTTTGGATCACTTCGACACGGTGTTTGCTTATGGACCCAACCACATTGAAGAGATCCGGCAATCGGAAGAGCTGCGCTCGCTGCCTGCCAAGCGGGTGGTTCCCAGTGGTTATCCGCTGCTAGATGATCTACTGGATTCGGTGGCTGGCCTGGAGGTGGATCGCGTCAATGACCCTAAAGTGGCATTGGTGGCACCATCTTGGCAGATAGAAAACCTGATGGAACTGTGCTTGGAACAGACGGTGCGGCCCTTACTCCAGGCCGGGTTCCGGGTGGTGGTGCGTCCCCACCCTGAGTTCGTAAAACGTTTCAAAGAAAAGATGGCTGTCATTGCCAAAGCTTTAGAAGCGGATGTAGCGGCTGGGCGGTTGGAACTGCAAACCGATTTTTCTTCAAACTTCACGGTTTACACCGCTGACCTGGTGGTGACCGATTGGTCTTCTATTGCGCAGGAGTTCTCTTACGCCACGGGTAAACCCTCCATTTTTATCAACACCCCCATGAAAGTGATGAACCCCAATTGGGAGCGTCTCACTACCCCGCCGCTGGATATAACGCTGCGAGAGATGATTGGCGTGTGTCTAGATGTGGAGGAGTTGGACCGGATTGGCGCGGTAGCGTTGGAGTTGGTGCACGATGCCGCGGCGTGGCGGGAACGCATTCAAGAAGTTTTAGAAGACAACATTTATTTCCTGGGGCAATCGGAGCAAGCCATGGGCGCCTACCTGGTGGAAGCTACTAGCCGGTTTACCGACCACCACCAAGCGGAGGATGCTTCAAGTAGCAAAACCGGTAAGGGCAAGAAGGCGGCGGCAGTGCGGTTGGGTGGGCTAGCCGCTTGGGTGGCGTTAGTGCTGACGTTCGCAATGCCTAACCCTGCGAACGCCTACATTGATCCGGCTACCACCAGCTATTTGATTCAGGTGGTTTCCGGGTTAGTGATTACCCTTTCGGTGGCGTTGGGCGTGTTCTTTAGGCGAATTGTTCTATTCCTAATGACGGTCCGGGCGCGGGCTGCCGCAGCTTGGGTGGTACTCACCACTCCGCGCCACCGGCGCCGTGACCAGCAGCGCACTACTACCAGTCTGGTTTCTCAGGCCGGGGCCGGGTCAGACGCGGCCCGGGAAGCTGCGGCGGGGGCGGCCGCCGAGGGGCCTGATTTGCGTTACTCCCGTTCGGTAGCTGAAGTGGAATCTGCCGCTTGGGGTCCAGTACACGCCACTGGCGGTGCCGCGGGGATGGGTGGGGGAACACGCCTGCTCGGTATTGGGGTGGTGCCGGGCGGATCTGAGGGCACAGATTCAGCTTTGCCGACTCGCGCGGGCCGCCGCTTTCAAACCTCCATTGCTCCAACCGGCAGTCAAAGCCAAACCGTTACCGTAGCTAAGGGCCAAATAGCGGGCGGTAAGAGAGCCTTTTTATGGGCCGATGAACGCCGGTGGGGGCGGCGCTTGGCGTTGGCTTTACCAGTGGGTTTTGCGCCCGGCTTTTTGCTGTTTGTTTTTGGACTACTAAACCTGTACCAAGAAAACGCGGAAGAATTCCCTTTCACTTCCCATGACCTATTGGGCCCCGCCTTGCTCCTATTTGGGGTGTCGGGGCTGGCTGTGACCATAGTGTTGGTGCTATTCAAAGGACGGGTGTTTGACCTATTGGTTTCGCTAGTGCTGGGATTCACGCTAGCGGCGTGGGTGCAGGGCACCTTTTTGAACCTAGATCTAGGGGAGTTGAACGGTTTGCCGGTCCGGTGGGAACGGTACGCCAAACTGGCTCTAAGCAACACTTTAATTTGGGTTCTGGTCTTAGCCGTACCACTATTACTGCGTGTAATGAGCCGTAAAATTTGGACGTTAGCGGCCTGGTTGGCTCCGGTAGTACTAATAGCTTCCGGGACAGTAGCTTTGGTCAACGGCTACAGCACTTTGGGTCCAGATACGGGTCCCACCGGGGAGCGGTACCCCACCTATACGGGAGCCTTCACCGCCTCAAAAGCTAACAACCAGTACATATTTGTGTTGGACATGATGGATCAGAAGTTTGTAGAGGAAATCCAAGCGGAAGATCCCGACTTTTTCGCATCCCAATTGGATGGCTTTACCCAATTTGATAATAACCTATCAAATTACACTCGAACATTACCTAGTGCGGCAGACATGTTGACCGGTGAGCGCTATCAATTCGATGAACCACTGGACCAATACTTTGCCCGCGCCTACCAAAAAGGTGAATTTCTACCCGCATTGAGAAAAGCTGGGTATTCTACCAATATTTATGCCACTAATCGGTACTCGTATTACAACATCACTGACATTGAGGGGTTGGCGGACAATATTGAGGAAACCAAAAGCGCCGTAAACCGGGAAGCTGTCCTCAAAGCAATGTTGAACCTGGACGCATTCCGTTACGCTCCTCACATTGCTAAAGCTACTTTCTGGGCTCCACCTGACCGGTTCGCTAAAACCGTAGAACCCCAAGGCGCCATCGAACCGTTTGACAACGATAATTACACCTTCTACGAGCGCATACACCGACCGGGACTCAATTTGGAAGGTGACCAGCCGCGTTTCTCTTACATCCATCTCAATGGCGCCCACACTCCAGCCGCCATGGATCGTAACGTCAAACCCGTAGTGCCCGGCTCTGTTAGCTTGGCGGAACAAGCGCGCGGGGCATTCAAAATCACTTTCGATTACCTGGAACAACTGAGACAGCTAGGGGTCTACAAGGACGCCTCCATTGTGATCACCGCAGATCACGG
>JAISMT010000092.1 GCA_031276585.1 Bifidobacteriaceae bacterium | reverse complement strand
AAACGGTCCCGCCCGCTGATGCTGCGGTTCTGCCCGCTGGTGCTGCGGGTGCCGGGAGGTGAAACCCCGGAGGCTTGGTTATCTGGCCCCTCAGTTGAGGGTGGGGTGGGGGTGGGGGTAGGCGTCGGTGTGGGGGTAGGAGACGCAGGCGGCGGGTTGGGAGCCGGCGCGGGTTCCGGAGCAGGGGCCGGGTTGGGAGCCGGCGCGGGGGCGGGCGCTGGGCTTGCTGGCGGGGCCGATGCCGTAGGGCTGGGACTGGTGGAGGCACGGGGCCGCCGGCTAGGCTTGGCGCGGTTTTTGGGACGGTCCGGAAACTCTTGGACTTCGGTCCCCTCTAGAGCCACTTGCATCAGTTTGGTCCACATTTGAGTGGGGGGGCCACCGCCTTGAATCACCGTGTTTTCCCCGAAGGGTTGGATAGGAACGGCCCCGCCATCGGGTCCTTCCTGGTAGTAGGCCACGGCGGTGGCTAATTGCGGCGTGTACCCACAGAACCAAGCCGATTTGTTGTCTTCTGAAGTACCGGTTTTACCTGCCGTTGGGCGGCCCAGTTTTTTGGCAGCGGTTCCGGTACCGGATTCAACTACCCGGGTCAGAGCGTAAGTTAATTCCGCCATGGAGTCTTCTTTGAAGACTTGGACCCCTTTGTTGCGTCCGGAATAGACCTCGCTGCCGTTGGGGCTGACTGCGGATTCCACAATATAGGTGTCATGACGTACCCCGCCGGCAGCAAAAGTGGCGTAAACCCGGGCCATATCAATGGGGTGAACCGAAGCCGTCCCCAATACATTAGCTAAGTCCTCTGTCAGGCCTACCGTATCTGCCGGTATGCCAGCGTCGATGGCGGCCTGCCGGGTAGTAGCGCCCCCAATTTGTTCGTTGAGCTGGGCGTAGACCGTGTTGACTGAACTTTGGGTGGCCCGGATCAGGTTGATGTTCCCGTATTGGGCGTTACCGGAGTTATGTGGTTCCCAATCCTTCCCCACTTTCATAGGCGAGCGGCCCGAAAAGGTTTCCTCTAGCGAGACTCCTCGGTCAAGAGCTGCTGCCAGGGTGATGGGTTTAAAAGTGGAACCAGCTTGGGTGATGTCTTGGGTAGCCGAATTCTGTTGCCGCACCATGTAGTCATCACCGGCATAGATGTAGCGAATAGCACCGGTACCAGGTTCTATTGAGATTGCGGAAACGTGTAATCCTTCTGTGGCTTCTACCAGCATGTCTTGGGCGGTAGCCACGTAGGTGTCTTGTTTCGTTTTGTCGATGGTGGTGATGATCTCCAGGCCAGCGCTACCAATTTGGGCCTCTGTCAGCCCGCCTTTAGTCAATAATTCTTGGCGCACCATTTCCAGGAGATATCCCTGGGGGCCGGCGTAGACATCCGGTACCTCATAAGGTACAAAGGCTGGAAATACCTGTTTGTCGCGTTCTGCTGGGGTGAGTTTGTCTATTTTGACCATTCCGTCTAACACATAAGTCCAACGGCTAGTGGCGTCCGGTAGTGATTCTTCTGGATCCCAAGCGCTAGGGGCGGGAATCAGTCCTGCCAACAGAGCTGATTCAGAAAGCGTCAGATCTTTGGCGTCCTTGTTGAAATAGGCTTGGGCCGCTGCTTGAATGCCCCAAGCTCCCCGACCAAAGTAGATGGTGTTCATGTAATCATCCAGGATGTCCATCTTGTCTTTTTCCCGGGTCACTTTGAGTGCCAGCATGGCTTCTTTAAATTTGCCGACGTAAGAAGTGGTGGTTTTCCCCACCCAGTAACGTTCAATGTACTGCTGGGTAATAGTGGAGCCACCTTGCTGGGTACCGCCACGTAGGTTGTTATAGAAGGCCCGGGCTAATGCCAGGGGGTCAACCCCAGCGTTAGCCCAGAAGGTGCGGTCCTCGGCTGCTACTACGGCATCGCGCGTGTAAGGCGGCAAAGATCTGATGTCGATAATCTTGCGGTTCTGCACCTGAAACTTACCCATCACCGTTTTACCATCAGCGTAGTAAACGGTGGAGGTTTGAGCTTGGGCAAAGTCTGACGGTTGCGGTAGTTGGATCATTTGGTAAGCCCAAAAGAACCCGCCTATCAATACGCAAACCCCAGCCACAAAGCTCCACCAGATAAACCTCCAGGAAGGGACCCAGCGGTGGAAACCGGTGTATTGCTTGCGGGGGTAATTAAAGAATCCATAACGCGGTTTCCCGCGGCGGCTGTAACGTTTGGGTTCTCCCGGTTGGCGTTTTTTGCGTTTACCGGTGGTTTCTGTTTGCGGAGATCCCACCCGGGGGAACTGCGGTTCAACGTTATTGGGGTCCCCTGCGCCGGTCAAACGTCTCGGTCCCGTGGGGCTTCCCGGGCCAATGGGACCACCGGGTCTAAAATCGGCGGGCCGGCTTTCACCAGCTAAGTTACGTTGTTTAGCTGAGACCCGGCGGGGAGTTACCGTACCTCCAGAGCCGACTGCCCGGGGTGCCGGCCCCGCGGTGCGCCGTTCCCTCGAATTCCCCTTATTACCTGCTGCCACCGCACTACTTTCTCATGCTCCGTCAAACCGAGGGGTCACCAGCACCAAATCTTCTCGGAATCCTCGCCGGGAGTCCGGTGGATCATCTGGGTAACGTTCAAAATTGGTCGGAAATATGCATCAAGAAGTGATGTAAATACTGATGCATAGTATGATGCATACCATGCGCACCACCATTGACATTCCGCCCGGGGCCCACGCCCGCATCAAGGCGTTAGCAGAGAAACAGGGCAGATCGTTTTCAGCTACTGCGTCTGAGTTGGTGATCTCCGCTCTGCGAGATCACCAACCAGAGACAAGCGAATACCAGATCGACCCGAGGACTGGTCTAGTGACGTTTGACTTTGGCCGGACCTTCACCATTGAACAGGTGGCTGAATTGATCGACGAAGACCAATGACCACCTACCTACTCGACTCAAACCTGGTGATTGCGCTCTCAGTTCAAGGGCATACGCACCATAATTTGGCTACTAGGTGGTTCGCTGAAGTGAACCGATTTGCCTTGTGCCCAATAACCGAAGGTGCATTGGTGCGCTTTTTAATTCGGCAGGGCGCTTCAAATGCAGCCACTCAAAAAGCGGTTGAAGGTCTGCATCAACGTCCCGGTTTTCAATGGTGGCCGGATTCAATCAGTTACCTTGAAGTTGACCTCACCCATGTGATGGGTCACCGGCAAGTCACCGACTGGTACTTGGCACAATTAGCCCGAAAACATCAGGGAAAACTTGCCACATTGGACCAAGGCTTAGCCCAAAGCCACCCCGATGTTGTTCATAAAGTCTTATGACTGGCTGCGGAATCTAGTTGTAGCAGTAGACGTAGCGTCGCGTTTCTGGAAATCCGGTGAAACCGGATTTCCAGGTACCAAACAGTGTTTGTCGTCCGCGTTTCCTCAGGTCAACGCTTTGCGTTTACCACGTCAACACGGCTGGAACGTGATTTTTCACCACGCTCCTAAGGCCCGAGGCAGTCCAACGGCACTACATGAACACCGGGACTAACTCAGCTTGCTGTTGCACGTCCCGGCGGTCCGCCTTAATGAAGGCCTGAGCCTGATGCCGTGCCGTCCAAGTTTTACCGCACCACTTTGGTCCCTCAATGAGCACACCACCAAACGCCGCCAAACTGTCGGCCAAAGTGAGGTCAACCAGGCGTGAATGGTAACCCGGTGGGCTGAAAGGTGAAGCCTGAACCAGGCAATCATGGTCTCATATTCATACAGGTAGAACAACTAGTTGTTGGTTTTATACCCAAACTGTGACTGGTTTTGTACCCGAATCGATGTTGGATTTATACCCTAAAGACTGCACGACGCACTGTTGGCGAAGAGTGCGGCATCGGCCCTGTAGCCTGCAAAATACGTGATACCCGCCGGAACCGTAGCAGGTGGGTAATGGCGGCGAGGTGTGGGAATTCGATGAGCATACCCAGAATAATGGCGGCGTAAACCATCGGTTGGTTAGGCAACGCGACGGTAGTTACCGCCAGCATCAGGGGAGCGTTACGAGCGGAGGTTGCCATGGTCAACAAGGCACGTTCGGAGTAGTTCAACCGGAAGACCCGCGCAATGCCTTCCCCGAGCGCCAACGTAACCATGAAGAACAAAAACACTGCTAGGAGCACCCAACCGAATGCCGCTAAGTCAGCAAGTATGGTCCGGACGTTTCCGGCAAACACCCCAACAATCACCGCAGCGATCAAGAGCGGCACTTTCCGGTCCACCAACGTTACGGTCCGCTCGCGCCATCGCGTGGGCAAGGTGAAGCGCAGTAGCAGCCGTAAACCCAAACCAACCCCGGCCGGGAACACAAACCAGGTGAGCAGCGTCGAGCCGACGGCAGCCGCAGTGACTGAAGCATGTTCACCCGCGAACCCCGCAATCCACACTGGGTAGAGCGCCAGCTGCAGCATCATCTGGATTGGGATGAGCGCCGCACCTGTTACCGTGTCACCTCCAGCCAGGCGAGTGAATCCCAGAAACCAGTCGGTGCACGGAGCCAGACAGTAGATCAACACGCCCAAACGCAACGCATCACTTGGTAACAGCGCCGTAAGGGTGAGCCCCAACAACGGAATTATCAGAAAATTCACTCCCACCGTGAGTAACACCAGGCGGGGGGTGTGACGCAGTTGGGATATCCCATCTAGCCGAAGAGTGAAGAACAGGGTACCCACCAGCAGCAGCACTAGCGGATCAGTTAGTCCACTGCAGCGCTCCGCTGCGGAGGGAGCGAGCGCCCCAAAGAGGCTCCCACCCACGATGGCGGCTAGGAACAGTGCGGTGGCAGATCCGTTGCGCCAAAGCATGGTTAACACGCGCATTCCACCGCGCAACATGACAGATCGTCGGTGAGCATACCAGCGGCCCGCCAGGCTTCCAGGGCGCTTACGTCTTTCCCGGCCCTCTCGCCGATGACGCGGGCTACGTGGGCAAAACGTTGGCGGAATTTGTAGATAAAGCACAGTTTTAGGGCGTCGTGCCGCAAAGCCGGTCCGGCTAGAAATAGTCCCGGGGTGATGGTGGACTGGTCATCCTCATCCAGTTCCGGCCAGCCATCGGGGCGGCGGGTAAAAAGGTGTGCCACCGGTCCCAGTCCCGGTCCGTATCCGGTGGCGGCAATGGGGGGTGAATCGGCGCGCCGGCGAGTTCCGTTGTCTAAACTCACCACCCATTTGGATCCGCTGGGTTTAATGCGTTTAGCGTGTGCTCCTACCAGTTTGAGCCGCCCCGTACTTTGAGCCGTTTTCAAACGGTTCCTGGAGCGGTTGGCCAGCCGAAAAGACGGGTCAGAACCAGCCTCCGGGTCCCACGGCCTGAGACCATCAATAACTGTCACCTCAGCGCCGTGTTCAACGTGATGGCAGGCGATGTCGATTCCGGACTCGTAGCCGCCTATCACCACTACTCGCCCGGCCCGGGGTTCCCAAGCTTCGGGATTGCGCGCTGGTTGGGCCAGGTCACCGCCAGGTATATCTGGTTGCAATGGTTGGTGGAATTCACCGCCGGCCCACACTAGTGAGCGGGCTAGTACTGGCCCTCGAGTGCTTTGAACTTCAAAACCTTCTTCGTGTGGGTCCACCGTAGAGACTTCTGCGTCATCGAGCACTGGCACTTCGAAATATTTCACTACGCTGCGCAGATATTTGGCGTACTGCGGGCCGGTGGGGTAATCCACTCCCAGGCTGTAGGCCGGTGAAGTGTCCGGATGTACCGCGTTCAGGTCGGTAGCACCGAACCCGTTACCGGTGAAGGAAGGGGTGAGGAAGGTTTGTTCGGCGGGCCATTCCAGGAAAGTTTGGCCAATTTGGCCCCGTTCCAGGACGCCGAAGGTTAGCTGCTCTACATCGGCTAAGGCCAGTGCGGTGCCGATACCAGCAGGGCCAGCGCCGATGACGAGCGCGTCGAGGGCAGGAGGAAGAGTAGTCACGGTGTGGTCGCTTTCTAGACGCTCATGCGCCGGTTGATAAAGGTTATCAAGAGTCTAGAGCATGAACCGCTGCGCGGAGTGTCCGGGACGCGAAGGTTTTACGAGGGTTTAGATGAACCCGCCGTAGGGTTGCTGAGCTACTGCCGAATGCAGAAACCGGATCAGAGTGGTGAAATCGAATACTGGCAACCCCACTGCTGCCTGGATAGCGGCCGAATAAGGAGGCAAGTCAGAACATTCCAACAGCACCGCGCCCACATTTCCCTGGGACGTTAGCCTGCACGCTAAAGCAACCGCCTCGTCCCGGACGGCCTCGTTATTGAATTCGCCTCTGCCCTCCAAGATGGCGGAAAACTCCGGGGCTTCTTGCAGGCCTCCAACAACTAGCCGTGACTGGTCATGGATCCCGCAAGCCTCCCATAGTTCAGGTTCCAGCGCGGTGGCATCGGCAGTCAGTACGGCAATTCCGCGCGAAGGCCCAATCAGTGAGGCCACCCACGGAATTTGCACTAAAGAAGATAGCCCTACCGGCACGTTTACGGCTTGAGCTACTTGGCGCTGGTAAAAACCAAAATAACCGCAGGCGGAAGAAATGGCCCGGACCCCTTCCCCCTCTAATTCTTGGCAAGCACTGATAATGGCAGCAGATACATCACGGCGGGCCGGGCCAAAAAGCGCCGGAATATCCACCCCCTCAACACATTGGTAGCGAACCGGAAAACCAAAAGTCGAGGCGTTTACCACGTTACCGGGCACCAACGGGTACCACACCTCATCTAGATGCACCACGCCCACTAGGTGCCCGGCGGTACGTTGCCGGCGCGACATTTTGACTCGCCCCAAGTTTGCCCCCGGGTCCACATGTCCTACCCAGGGGCCAGCTGGCCGGCTTGGGTTCACAAGAACCGTTCCGCGGCAAACAGCCGGTACCCTGCCGGATGTGCCGGCTCCTCAATTAGTTCACGCACTATCTTGGCTGTAATGGGCCCAAAAGTAACGCCCATCATGGCGTGCCCGGTGGCCAGAATGGCATTTTTTAAACCTGGTACTGGACCAATTATGGGTACCCCATCGGCGGACATAGGCCGCAATCCGGCCCAGCCCGCGGTGTGGGAATCTAGACGTACTTGCGGATAGATAGTTTTCAAATCCTGGAGTAGCCGTTGAATTAGTTTCGGATTCACCACGGGTTTGTCTTGGCCCACAATCATTCCGGAAGAGGCTCGCAAACCCCAGTTGAGGGGCGTTACGGCAATATCTGTATCAACAGTTAAAGCGCTCAAAGCCGGTTTGGGACCAGAAGCGAAATAACCATCTATGGAATAACCACCCCCGCCATAGAGCGGTAGCTGGAGTCCCAACTTGGTTGCCAGCGAGCGGGAACCCACGCCTGCGGCTATCACCACTTGGTCGGCATCGAGCACACCTCCGGTGGTCACCACGCCACGGACCGCATTGCCCTCAGTCACAAAATCTAAGACTGCCGTATGCTCCAGCAACTGGCCGCCTTTTTCTTGCACCGCCCCTAACAACGCTTTCAGCAGCGATACTGGCTCCACTTGCCGGTCTTGCGGAGCGTAGTAACCGTAAGTAATTCCAGGCGCTAATTCAGGGTCAAGTTCATGCACTTCAGCTGCAGAACTGATGGCCTGGATGCGGTCCTGCATACCGTGGAAAGGCTCAAATAATTTCAAAGCGGCGTCAAAAGTTCCCCGGTCCGGATAGATATGCAGGGAACCTTTTTGGTGCATCTCAAACTCGAGACCGGCCTCACGGTAGGCATCAAAAGTTGTAAAAATGTGCTGCGTTAAGAGTTCTTGTGCCACCGTACCCTTGTGAAAAGCATCACTGCGCGTAGCTAACGCCATGCGGAGCAGGTATTGCGCGAAAGCCCAACTGGGCCTTAGACGTACGGTAATGGGTGCTTGGGGTTTGAATATGGAACGTACCGCCAACCCAATAGTGCCAGGTGCAGGCACCGGGAAGGACAGAGTTTCAGTCAACAACCCCGCATTACCTTGGGAAGGCCCGGCCCCGTAAGTTTCCTTTTCCACCACTGTTACTTCATGACCAGCCTGTACTAATTCGTAAGCCGTAGCTAAACCCACCACACCAGCACCCACTATGACTGTCTTCATTCTTTTCTGCCTTCCTGCTAGACCACTTAGAGTGGAGGAACTTTAATATTTGAGCCCCGCAAAAGATCCAACCTTAGGAAGGAGGCTTTGTGGGGTGTTGCTTGGCGTAAACCCTACTTTTATAGGCCGATGCCGTACCCCCGGTTGCGGCATCAGCCCACTTTGGGGTTTTAGTGCGGTACCAGGGCCGTCACTAGCATTTCAATTTTGTAACCCGGTAGGACGGCCCCCACCGTGGCTCGCGGCGGATAGGGCGGAGGCACGATCTTTTGGTAGACCTCATTGAAGGCCGTAAAGTCCGTGTCAATGTCCCCCAAGAACACTTGGACTTGCACTAAGTCACGCAAACTGGAACCCGCTTGCGCCAGGATCATTTCCAAAAGTTCAAAGGAATAA
>JAISMT010000090.1 GCA_031276585.1 Bifidobacteriaceae bacterium | reverse complement strand
TTAGCCGCTCCGGACGCTATTTTCGCGGCGGGTGTGGGCCAACACCAAATGTGGGCTCAACAGTTTTTGGACATCAACAGCCAACGTAAACTGCTCAATTCCGGTGGGTTGGGCACTATGGGTTACGCGGTACCGGCCGCGATGGGGGCTCAGGTAGCTAACCCGGATACCCAAGTTTGGGCGGTTGATGGCGATGGCTGTTTCCAAATGACGGGCCATGAGTTAGTTACCTGTGCGTTGAATCAAATCCCGGTGAAAGTGGCGTTGATCAACAACTCTTCGCTCGGTATGGTGCGCCAGTGGCAGACCCTGTTTTATGGGGAACGGTATTCCAATACTGATCTGCACACCGGAGATGACACTGTCATGATCCCGGATTTTGTGAAGCTAGCGGAAGCTTACGGCTGCGCTGCCCTGCGTTGCGCTAGTCCGGAACAGGTGGACGCTACCATCCAAGAAGCCATTGCCATTACTGACCGGCCGGTGCTAGTTGATTTCCAGGTTTCCCGGGACGCCCAGGTGTGGCCCATGATTGCTGGCGGAGCCTCTAATAACAGCATCGAATACGCTCAGGGTTTGGCGCCTATCTTCGAGCGTGACGAGTTCTAGGCTGAAGGGAGTTCAATCAAATGTCGACCCATACCCTCTCTGTTTTGGTGGAAAACAAGCCTGGCGTGTTGACTCGAGTGGCGGCCTTGTTTGCCCGCCGCGGTTTCAACATCAACTCTTTGGCGGTAGGTCCTACCGAACACCCCGCTATCTCAAGGATTACCGCTGTAGTGGATGTGGAGGAACACCCTCTAGAACAGGTCACTAAACAGCTCAATAAGCTGGTCAATGTGCTCAAAGTGGTGGAATTAGATCACCTGGAAGGCTCAGTGCAACGCGATCTGCTGCTGGTCAAAGTGGAGGCCGATGCTTCCACTCGCAGCCAAGTGACCCAAATTGCGGATCTGTTCCGGGCCCATATTGTGGATGTGTCCAAGGAAGCGCTGGTAATCGAGGCCACTGGCACGGATTCCAAACTGACCGCCTTACTAACCTTGTTGGAACCGTACGGTATCCGCGAGCTAGTTAAGTCCGGCACCGTGGGTATAGGCCGCGGCGCCAAATCTATTACTGACCGGGCGTTAGAACGCGCCCTGCGTTAGCCCCATCCAATTTGACAACCCAAACCAGATAACCCAAATCAAACTCAAGG
Organism: Bifidobacteriaceae bacterium; assembly: GCA_031276585.1. Next base: position 3,233 of record JAISMT010000090.1, on the reverse strand, counting down.
AGAACCCCTAATGGCAGAACTGTTCTACGAAGACGCAGCGGACTTGTCGCTGATCCAATCCCGTAAGGTGGCGGTGATTGGTTACGGCTCCCAAGGCCACGCCCACGCCCTCAACTTGCAAGATTCCGGGGTGGAGGTCCGGGTGGGGTTGGCGGAAGGCTCGCCTTCGCGGGTTAAAGCCACTGATCAGGGCCTTACTGTGGGCACTCCGGCGGAGGTTTCCGCTTGGGCTGATCTGATTATGCTGCTGGTCCCGGACCAAGTGGCCCGCAAAGTTTATGCCACTGACGTGGCTCCCAATCTGCAACCCGGCGACGCTTTGTTCTTTGCGCACGGCTTCAACATTCGGTTTGGTTACATTGAGGCACCCGCTGGTGTGGACGTGGCCATGGTGGCTCCTAAAGGCCCGGGGCACTTGGTGCGCCGGGAGTTCGCGGACGGACGCGGCGTGCCGGTGCTGGTAGCGGTTGAGGTGGATGCCACTGGTGGGGCCTGGCCTTTGGCGCTCTCCTACGCTAAAGCTTTGGGTGGTTTGCGGGCCGCCGGTATCAAGACCACCTTCACTGAAGAAACTGAAACTGATTTGTTTGGGGAACAGTCGGTGTTGTGTGGTGGGGTTTCGCACCTGATCCAATCCGGTTTTGAGGTTTTGACCGAGGCTGGATATCAGCCGGAAATCGCCTATTTTGAGGTGTTGCATGAGATGAAGCTCATTGTGGACCTGATTTACGAAGGCGGTATTTCCAAGCAACGGTGGTCGGTTTCTGACACCGCCGAATACGGCGATTACGTTTCCGGACCTCGGGTGATTGACCCAGCGGTCAAGCGGCACATGGAAGAGGTGCTAGCGGACATTCGCTCGGGTGCTTTCGCGGCTCGCTTCATTGGTGACCAGGATGCGGGTAGCCCCGAGTTCAAAGCTTTGCGCGCTAAAGAAGAAGCCCACCCCATTGAGGCGGTAGGCCGGGACCTGCGGAAGCTATTCGCTTGGGTTTCCACCTCGGACAGTGACTATCAAGAAGGAACCGCCGCCCGATGAGCCGTGAACTGGACCTGGCGGTCATAGCTGGGGACGGGATTGGACCTGAGGTAGTAGACCAAGGCTTGCGGGTGTTAGAGGCCGCGTTGGCAGCTGAAGCAGTAGCCGTCAAGACCACGCCCTACGATTTGGGGGCCCGTCGCTACCACGCTACGGGAGAAACCTTGCCCGATGCCGTACTGCACGGCATCGGCCAACACCAAGCCATTCTGCTGGGTGCGGTAGGCGACCCGTCGGTACCGTCCGGAGTGCTGGAACGCGGGCTGCTGCTGAAACTGCGCTTCGCTTTTGACCAATATGTGAACCTACGGCCGGCCAAACTATATGGCGGGGTAGCGTCACCACTGGCGCAACCGGGCCAGATTGACTTTCTGGTGGTGCGGGAAGGTACTGAGGGGCCCTATGTGGGTAACGGTGGAGCCATCCGGGCTGGCACCGAACACGAGATCGCCACCGAAGTGTCCGTCAACACGGCTTACGGCGCGTTGCGGACCGTGCGTTACGCCTTTGAGTTGGCGTCTTCCCGGCCCCGGCGGAAGCTGACCTTGGTTCATAAACACAATGTGTTGGTTCACGCCGGCCACCTGTGGAGCCGGGCCGTGGAAGAAGTGCACGCTGAGTTCCCTCAAGTGGAAGTGGATTACCTGCATGTCGATGCGGCCACTATCTTCATGGTGACTGATCCGTCCCGGTTTGACGTGATTGTGACCGACAACCTGTTCGGAGACATTTTGACTGATCTGGCAGGTGCCATTGTGGGGGGGATTGGCTTAGCGGCTTCCGGAAACATCAACCCCACGGGCGCTTTTCCGTCCATGTTTGAACCGGTTCACGGCTCGGCGCCGGATATTGCCGGACAAAACAAGGCTGATCCCACTGCTACCGTGCTCTCGGTGGCTTTGCTGTTGCGCCATTTGGGTTTTGGTCCGGCGGCCAGCCGGGTAGAGCAAGCGGTGGCAACTGATTTGGCTAACCGGGGTACACGGGCCCGCTCCACCACTGAGGTAGGGGATTCGCTGGTGGAACTGGTGGAACACAGTTAAAGGCGTAAATTAAATTCGGTACTGGGTATGTAAGGAGAAGCCATGACCCGTTTTGCAATTGAACCAACGGGGCAGTCCCGGCGGCCCGCCAGCGTGGATGAGTTCTTACAAGGCTCGGCGGGCTTTGGCACTGTATTTACCGACCATATGGTTTCCATTGACTGGTCAGCGGGTGCTGGGGGTTGGCATGGCCATAAGGTGATGCCCTACGGGCCGGTGGCACTGGAACCAGCTGCAGCGGTGTTGCACTATGCCCAGGAGATTTTTGAAGGTTTGAAGGCTTACCGTTGGGCGGACGGCACCATCCACACGTTCCGCCCGGCGGCTAACGCGGAACGTTTTGCGCGTTCGGCCCGGCGGATGGCCCTGCCGGAGCTGCCGGTGGCAGAGTTTGTAGCTTCGCTGGAAGTGTTGGTGCAGTTGGACCAGCAGTGGGTGCCCAGCCAGCCCGGTACTTCCCTTTACCTCCGGCCTTTTATGTTTGCGGCCGAGCCATTTATTGGCGTGCGTTCTGCACATCAGGTACGTTACCTGCTGATAGCTTCTCCAGTGGGCGCCTACTTTAAAGGCGGGGTAGCTCCGATATCTATTTGGGTGGACCAGGAATACCACCGGGCGGGTGCCGGGGGGACCGGGTTCGCTAAGTGCGGCGGTAACTATGCCGGTTCGCTAGTGTCCCAGGAGTTGGCTTATCAACACGGTTGTGAACAGGTCTTGTTCTTGGATGCCGCCACTTCTACCCACTTGGAGGAGCTAGGGGGCATGAACGTGGCGCTGGTGCAGGCGGACGGTACTTTGGTGACCCCTCCCACTTCCGGCACCATTTTGGAGGGTATAACCCGCGATTCTCTGTTGCAGTTGGCCCGGGACCAAGGGCGGCAGGTCGAGGAACGTCCTGTAACGCTGGAAGAGCTGTTAACCGGTTTGCAGAGCGGTTCAATAGCGGAGGTTTTTGCTTGCGGTACGGCCGCTGTGGTGACACCAGTAGGCCGGTTGGCGGGGAAAGATTTTGATGTCACGGTGGCCGATGGCGCCCCCGGGCCCGTAACGCTGTCCCTCTATCAGGAGTTGACGGGTATCCAATACGGCCTGGTGGAAGACCGTCACGGTTGGGTGCACCGCCTGGTGGGGTGAAGGCGTTATGGTCCGTA
>JAISMT010000204.1 GCA_031276585.1 Bifidobacteriaceae bacterium | reverse complement strand
ACCTCCGAAATCCGGATTTCGGTGGTGATGGAACGGGACGAGTTGCTCCCAGCGGTCCGAGCGGTACATAGTGCGTTTGACTTGGATTCTAAAGAAGGCGAAGCAGTAGTTTACGGAGGGACGGGGCGGTGAACTGGAACCGTAAAAGTGTCAATGTGGCCATAGTGGGTGCCACCGGGCAGGTGGGTGGCGTGATGCGCACGCTACTGGAGGAACGGGAATTCCCGGTAGGGTCTATCCGATTGTTTGCTTCCGCCCGTTCAGCGGGTAAAACCATTCATTTCGCGGGCCGGGACGTGGTGGTGGAAGATGTAGACCAGGCTGATCCGGCGGGAATAGACCTGGCATTGTTTTCCGTGGGAGCGGATGCTTCCCGGAAGTATGCCCCGCGTTTTGCGGCGGCGGGCGCATTGGTAATAGATAATTCTTCGGCTTGGCGGAGAGACCCGGAAGTTCCTTTGGTGGTGGCGGAAGTCAATGGCCCTTTGGCTCGGCAAGCCCCTAAAGGCATTGTGGGTAACCCGAATTGCACCACCATGGCGGCTATGCCCGTGTTGGCTCCGTTGCACCATGCCGCCGGTTTGCGGCGGCTGGTGATATCCACTTACCAGGCGGTTTCCGGGACCGGGCCAGCCGGGGTGAAGGAGCTAGATCAGCAGGCTCGTGCTGCGGCGGGACAAGATTTAGCGGCGCTGCGGTTGGATGGGCAGGCGGTGGCTTTCCCTGCTCCCGAGGCTTACCGGGCTCCGATTGCTTTCAACGTGTTGGCTTGGGCCGGGTCTTTGGTGGAGGACGGTTGGGGGGAGACCAGCGAGGAGAAGAAGCTGCGGGATGAGTCTCGCAAAATATTGGATATCCCCGATTTAGCGGTGAGCGGCACTTGTGTCCGGGTGCCGGTGTTTACGGGGCATGCTCTAGCTATTAACGCGGAGTTTTCCCGGCCTATTACGCCTTCAGAAGCGGAGCAGTATCTTTCGGTGGCGCCGGGTGTGGTCCAGGTGGAACTGCCTACGCCTTTGGCGGCTACCGGCCAGGACCCGGTGTATGTAGGCCGGATCCGCCCTGACCAATCGGTGCCAGACGGACGCGGTTTAGCCCTGTTTGTGGTGGGGGATAACCTGCGTAAAGGCGCGGCACTGAATGCGGTGCAAATAGCGGAAACTGTTTTTAGCTAAACCGTAGTTCAAACGGGTTTAGAGACCACCGGTGTAGCTCTCAAGGGCGGCTTCTAGCTTGTCTAGTTCGGCCTTGTGGGCGGTAACGAATTCTGCCTCTGCTTCGTTGAGAATCGCTAAATGCCGTTTCACATAGTCAGTTTCTTGACGGCACTTGTAGTCCGCTACCGCGATAGCGACCTCCCTTGGTGTACCAGTTAGAGAAATGTATTCAGTTGGTATGTCATTTACTTCACCTTCCCAATATTTACCGTCTTGATTGGTATACATAGCCAGATCCCAAGCCCCGGTAGGACCATCAGACTCACTTGGAAGTGGTACCGCGCCGGCCACTAAACTAGGTCCATCGGTGGGTTTTTCGGGAACAAGTGTCGGGAAATCCTTTTGGAAGCATTCCCGCCATTTGGTGTCCAAAGTGTCTAGTTCCAACCGTTTTGAAAAGCTCAAACCGTAGGGGTTGCCAGCCTCTTCACCCATCTGCTCCAAAAGGTCCTCATAAGCTGTCAGGGGTGATTCTTCGACAGTACGCATCCAAGAGTCAGGATATCTTTCCGTTGCCTCCCCCCGGCAACCACCCCAGTCTGGTGCGGTCACAGAATCAGGGTAGCTTTGTTGTTCATACTCAGCTCTTTCCGCCCCCACCATGGCAATCTGATATTCCTTTTGGGCGGCCGCACTCAACGAGTCCACGTACTCTTGGTTCGGATCCTTTTCTTCGGGAGCAACCGTTGGCACCTCAACCGCTTTAGACCCATCTGGGACGTAATAGCCGTAACCGTAGCGTTCCACCTCTTTTAAATCATCTGGCAGCCAGGGAATCCATAGTTTGCGATCCCCCACCCGAAACATGCTCTCACCCTCGGTTTCGGAAGGTTCTATAACGTTTGGGTAATATTCGAAGCCCTTTTTCTTCATGCAGCTAGCGATGTGTTTTTCTTGCTTGACTTCCCAAGCCCCACCATCCGCAGCAGCAGTATCTGACATCTGTATATAGGTCTGATTAATCAAGTCACTTATAGTGTCGAACGGTAAATCCGGGCGGTCCATCCACATACTTGCTTCCGGCACATCACCTGGTACCGCACTACCAGCCGAGGCTGAGCCAACCGGCGTGGCACTAGCCTTCCCGCCGCCACCCCCCGACTCACAACCACCAATTAGACACACAGCAAAGATCGCTAAGAACAGATTTTCCCACTTACGAATCATCCCCCGAATGCCGGGCGATACCGTAATATTGCCCGGCCATGTGTTAGTAGGGGGTGTGCAATGGTTAGTTGTAGACATATCTGCTCCTGGTGCCCGAGTAGAATCAGCTGCCCCATGGTACTTGCATACGCCGCTAACCGTGGTGCCTCACCTAATGTGATTGCGAAAGGGGGGGTAGTTTGGGGCGGGTCCGAGGCGAGGCGATTTTTGTGGGGTGGGGGGTTACGGCGTTTGGTGCTGACCGCTTGAGGACGGCTCAGAGGGGGGCGCGTCATCGCCTTCCGGCGGAGCGGATTCCTGCTGGTTTGGTGAGGGCTCTTGATGCCGCCGCCAACTCCGGGCCAGTAATACCACGCTGTAGATAATCAGAGCTATACCCACAGCGGTCACTAACCAAGGCACGTTATTGGAACCCCAGCTGGTCAGATAGCCCAGATAGGGAATGGAATAGAGATATTTGCCGCGGATTTGTTTAGGCATGATGGGATCATCCGGGGCGGTGTTCGCGTCACCCTGAGTGATATAAGTGGTGCCGGTGCTGGGATTTACTGTTTTAGAAATCACGCGGTGGGTGATCAGCGTGGGGTCATCCGGGTAAGGCAGAAAAGTGATCACATCACCTATAGCGATCTCTTCCTCCGGTTGAGTGACGCCTTTTACTACCGCAACAGCGCCGGTGCGGATAGTTGGTTCCATCGAACCGCTGAGAACCGTCAGAGCGGCTCCGTGCATAAACTTTGGTACTACTGCCACGGCTATAGCTAAAACTGCCACCACTACAACTAGGGCGGTGGCAAATACCGAGAAAAAGGCCCGCCAGAAAGTACGTTTAGCCTCCACCGGGCGGTCTAGAGTTTGGTTTTCCATACTGCCTTCTCCTGGTATTGAGCCCACTACTGGGAACGGTGGAATTTGAATAAGCGAGGAATCGTCAAGTATTAGGGGCGGCATAGTTGGGTAGAAAAACCGGGACCGTGGGATTTTGGGGGGATTGGAAAGATTTACCCACGGCCCCGGGGCTAATGCCGTTGCTGGGGCGGCTCACGCCCCAGCAACGGAAATCATCAGATCAGGGGGTAGGGGTAACGAAGTGTCCCTTACCGTTGGTACGGATCTGGTCCAGTTTAATGCCGAGGTTTTTGAAATCGGCTACCGAAGACATGTCAATGTCAGTTGCGACATCATTGAAGGTGATGAACACCACTAGCCGGAAGTCACCATCCGTGGGGACCGGTAATACTCCGTTTTCGCCTTTGTCTTCTTCGGAAGAATAGTAGCCCAGTTCAATATTTTGGTTGTTGACTACCGGCACGGCTGTACCGGAGTCCCAAGTGCTGGTGCCGGTCTTCTGGAACAGCGTGGCGCTGGTGTCGATTGTCAACGAGTCCGCCAGGTCGCCGTTCAGCGTGGGCAGAGTAGCAGAGAGTTTACCTACCACGTTGTCACCCACAACGGACACCTTGAAGGGCAGTGCCACGGCAATGGTGTCTTGCGGGGCAAGGTCGAGATCAGCAACGGTGACTGCATGGCCAGGACGGCCAGTAACTGTCTCAGTGTCGCCGTCAATGTTGGCGCGATCCGCGCTCACGTCATAGAGGGTCACCTCGCTACCAGCGGTGACAGACATGGAACCTGCTTTGACCGAAGTGCTATCACCTTTGGTGTCGCTTACCGACCACAGCGCGAAGGTGGAACCGCCTAAGAGCAGAGCCACACCGGCAGCGCCGGCTATGAGGCCACGAACCCGGTTGGTCCGCCGGTTTGAATCTTGTTTCATTTTGATGCTTTCTCCTAGTTGCTTGGGACTCCCTGGTTGTTCTCTACCGGGCATTAGCCGTATGGGAAAGGACAACTCTTGGGGGTGGAATTGAAACCAGAATCGTTGAGGCGAATCTTGCTTCGACAGCCACCAGAGTGAACAACAGATTTTTAGACGGGTTCATTCCATT
>JAISMT010000201.1 GCA_031276585.1 Bifidobacteriaceae bacterium | reverse complement strand
AACTTGACTCAAACGTCAAAATTTCTGCCCTCCAAGTTGTCTAGTTGAGAACAAATAGCTAGTAGCAAAATGACTTCCGTTTGACATGCCGTTGGAGATGTAGCAGGTTGGATAGGGGCTCAAACACACCTATGGGGGAGGAACTATGGCAGTTGAGTTGAAAACTCGCAACAACGAGGCGGAGCAACAATACGAACTAGAGGCCGATGCCGTTCCGGTAGGCCTAGCCCAATACCGGTTAGGACAAAGCGGTTTGGCCTTTGTCCACACCGAGATTGCACCCGAAGTTTCGGGGCAAGGCTTGGGCGGTGTCCTAATTCAAGCCGCTTTGGAAGATGCCCGGAAAAAGGGGCTCAATGTGTTGCCCTACTGCACTTTTGTACGCCACTACATTGAAACCCATCCCGAATACATGGACCTAGTTCCACCCGAACGCCGCCCGGCCTTCGGTTTTCCCATGGTTTTAGAGGAGTCCTGATGGCCGTCAAAGAGTATTACGGAGAACAAATCACGGTAGGTTTCGACATTGACCGCTGCCTTCACGCGGCGGTTTGCGTGCGTTCAATTCCAGCCGTGTTTGACACCAAACGCCGGCCTTGGGTACTGCCGGACGCGGGAGACGCTAAAGAAATCGCGGCAGTAATTGACCGCTGCCCTTCCGGCGCACTGAGCTATCAGTTCCCAACTCAAAACTAAACGCACCCATCAGATAGACCTAAAAGCATTGCTAGACCACTAGAACCCACTAGGAATCTCAAACTTTGACGTTTGAACCGAGTTTTCTCGCTCGGGGTGAGCTACTCGGGGTCCCTGCAAAAAGATTCGACTGTTGACGGGGTCTCACCACCGAAAGATTTGAGCGCAGAGAAAAGACTTTGTGGGGGTGTCTAACGGGAGAAGATCTAGCGGGGTCTGTTAGGAGAAACCGGCGGTTTAAACCGTCACACGGCGAAGAAGCCGTTGCGGCGCATCACATAGATGCCTAAACCAGCCAACCCGAACACGCCTACGGCCATCAGAGTGAAACCCAAAGTCCGTAGGGAGGCACCGCTGGGCGGCTCAATGACTGATATCACCGGATCGTCGTCATGGCCGTCCTCTTGGTCCTCCGGCGGAGCCGGGCTGGAACTAGCCCGTTCCCGCGGAGACGGTGAGGCGGAGCCACTAACAGTTGGACTGGGAGAAAGCACACTAGAACTGCTGGGGGAAGCCGGTACGGTAGCGCCGCTGGTATTACCGTTACCCAGCACTGTTTGGTCACTTCCAGAAGCCGCTTGGCCACCGCCCGAGGCGGCTTGATTGTTGGCTCCGGAGGCCGCACCGTCAGCATCAGTCACTGGGAGCACCGGATGCACCGGTGGGCCTGGGTTTACCGGCGTTGGATCAACCGGTGGAACTACCGGCTTAGTTGGGCTTGATGTAGGCGGAACTGGCTTGGGCGAAGCCGTAGTTGGTGGCGCGGTAGGGGTGGGTGTGGGAGTAGGTGTAGGCGGTACCTCTGGCGCCTTTAACACGGCCCCCCAAGTACCACTGGACTGGCGTGCTAGCTGCACTTCCTGGCCGGGAACAGCGAAATCAAGTGAGCGGAGCCGGTCCGGCCCCAACTCAAAGTCACCCAAAGGTGCCACCACGTTGGAGGCCAACCCCTTCTCCAAGCCAGCCACATGCTCAACCACCAACTTGCTTTGCCCGGTAAACCCTTCAGCGAGGTAAATGGGCCAACCCGTTTCCAGTAGTGCTATACCCCCGCCGCGAGTAGTGGACACATCGCTAGAAACCACGAGGTAGGAAGCATCTACCGCAATACCGGAAGCACTAGTTTGACCTGCGCGGTTGGTGCCATCCACCACTAGAGGACCAGCTAAATCTAAAGCCGCACCCCCGGTTACTGCCGCGGCCCCACCGTAGCCCTGTGCTACGTTAGCGCTGATCAGGCCGCGTTCCAGCGTGGCCGAAGGCACATCAGATGGAATCTGGCTAACAGGAAGCTCCGTAGCGTGTCCGCCCCACTCGGTGCGGTCTACCACCGCTAAGCCCCCACCAATCTGTGCGCTGTTTTCTTTCAGCTCAGGTAACACCCCTGGTTCACCCAACTGGTCGGCGTAGGTGCCAAAAGCCAAACGCCCACCGGTGGGGCTGGTTTTCTCCCGTACTACCGCTATACCGCCGCCCGCGCCATCGACGCTGTTGTCTTCAATAACGCCGCCGTAAACCCACATGGCACCGGCGTTAAGAACCCCGCCGCCGTAAGCCCGGTCCGTTCGAGTGGAAACTACCTCGTTAGAGCTGATCTCACCCGCTCCCATGTAAAACGCACCATTAGCGCGGTTCCAAATTCCAGCGCCTCCCACCGCGTCCGCCGCCGCACCCAAAGAATCAGCATTGATCCGGTTGTCCCTGATGACGGCATCGCGCCCCACCATGTAAACCTCGCCCTGGTTGATTACCCCTCCGGCGGGATTATTCACAATCCGGGCGCCTTGCTCCAACACCAGCTCGCCCCCCACCGCTACGTCAACCGCTGCGGCGTCGGCCTCTACTGGCAGCCGGTAGGTTCCATCCACCGTAATGTCCTGCAGCTCCAACCGGGCCCCGGTACCTACCTCCAAGAGTTTCCCGGCGTGACCCCGCACCAAAGGACCACCAGTGAGCGTGACATTTTGATGTTTGGCGGCTCCACTCACCACTAAGGGCGCCGTCACCACCAACCCCGCCGGTACTGGAATCACAGCCCCAGGTTCAGCCTTATCAATGGCAGCTTGTAAATCAGGTTCTTCATCAATCACAGGGGGAGTCGGAGTGGGCTCAGAAGGAGTTACCGGGCTCGGCACTATGGGCTGGTCCGGGATAAAGGAAAAGTCCGGCGTCAACAAGATCCACCGGCCAGTATTCTCGCCTTGCGCTAGGCGAACCGAACACCGGCCCTGAGCACAGAAAATGGCTTCGCTGGGGTCTACCCCTAGATCGGCTTCCGCCAGCACGGCCACCACGCTAGCCACTTCAGGCATCTGGAAATACAGCTGGGACCCGGGAACTAAAGGCCCTACCGCCAAGTAGGAGCTACCACCATTAGTGGTTCGTATACCAGCCGCCGGCGTGCCCACAAACACCAACCCGGAAATAGAAGCAATGCCCTCGTTGATAAGTTGACGTACCGATATGCCACCGGTTTCTTCGCCTCGGATGGCCGTCCCACCACCGTTTTGCACCCAAACTGTTCCGTTTACGGTGATGTCAGATCCCAGCAGATCCAAATGACCACCAGCTTGTACCAACACATCCCCGTTAAGGGTGGTACCACCCAAGAGGGTAAGTGTTGCCCCGGGTTGAACCGTGATGCCATCCGGCACCGTGAAAGGGCCACCCCCCAATTCGGTGTCAACCGTTACCACCAGTTCACCGGGTTCCGTGCAGTCTGCTGGCACCGCCAACAAACCACCATAAGCCAGGTGTTCCTGCAGCAAGCAACCGGTTTGGGCCTTGGAGGGGGAAGCGAGCACCAAAGCTAATCCGGGCAGCACCGCGAGAACCACCAAACCAGCGGCAATACGCCGTAGCACGGCTTTAGATGCTCCCAATTTAAATCTGCTCCCAGCTCGGCGCACATTAGCGGCGCACGAATACCAACAGGCTAGTAGGTCTGAGGGCACCGTGTCGTTACGGAGGGGAGTTATCTAGGTAGAAATCCACTTATTTTTAGCAGATTGATGAAACAGTTGGAGAATGCGAACTAGTTCACCCGTTCCCCACCGGTTACGGCAAGCCGGTGCCGCCTCCACGCCTCTGGAACTGCTGTTCGATTTGGTGTTCGTGGTAGCCGTTGCCACAGCGGTCTCCGAACTGGCCCACGGGATAGCCCAAGGCCACGTAACCCGATCCCTGACCTCCTTTGCCATGGTGTTCTTTGCCATCTGGTGGGCCTGGATGAACTTCACTTGGTTTGCCTCCTCCTATCACGTGGACGCCGGATGGTTCCGCTTCTTGGTGATGGCCCAAATGGCGGGGGTGTTGATACTGGCGGCCGGTACTCCCCAAGCTTTTGAACACTTCGATTGGACCGCTGGAACCTTGGGATACGTGGTGATGCGGATAGCCGCCATCGTGCAATGGACCCACAGCGGCCGCAGCGACCCGGAACGGCGCACCACCGCCCGGCGCTACGCCACCGGGATTGGAACAGTACAGGTCTTGTGGTTAGCGCGCTTAGCCTTACCCCATGACCTGGCGTGGACCCTGCCCTCGTTCGCAGCACTAGCTGTACTAGAAATGGCCGTTCCGGCCTGGGCTGAGGCGGGCAGCCGGACCCAATGGCACCCACACCATATTGCGGAACGTTACGCCCTGTTCACTTTGATCCTGTTAGGGGAACTGGTAGCGGTGGCGGTCACTGGTGTCCGGGTGGAACTGAGTGAAGCCGGCCTCACCCCCGGACTAGCGGGGGTTTCGGCCGCAAGTTTGGTGCTACTGCTAGCCCTGTGGTGGCTTTACTTTCTCTCCCCCATGGCCGAACACCTCACCGCTAACCGAGAACTAGCGTTCCGCTGGGGCTACGGCCACGCCACCCTGTTTGCAGCTCTAGCCGTATTAGCCGCCGGGTTAGAACTCTCACTACAGGTATCCCATCAAAACCATCTGTCTTTAGGGCTGGTGTCAGTGGGCTACCTGGTAGCGGCACCGGTAGTGACCTTCATAGTGGGGTTGTGGGCGTTGGAGGCCATTGCTTTACGTTCGGTGCGCTACTGGAACTGGGTCCTAGCTGCCAGCTTGGCCCTAGCGGCTACCCCCTGGCTGGCGTTGACCCAGCTGCGGGCTGCCGGAGTAGTAGGAGCCATTGCGCTAGTGACGGCGCTTTTTACTTGGCGAGTGGCCGCCCTAAAGGTGAAGTTTGACGAAACACAAACATCCGCAACGCCACAAAGTTGAACGCGGCCACCGCTGACATGGAACACAGTTTGGCGGCCCAATCCACTAACACCAAAGCTAGACCACCCACCAAAAGGGTAGAAGTTACCCAGTTAAGAGCCACCAGCATCACGTAACGCCGCAACGCGCCAGGCACCGCCCCAGCCCGGAATACCAGGTCCCGGTTACCCCGGTAGTTGACCCCAAACGCAGCTAAAAAACTGACGGCACTAGCGCACCATTCCAGCCAACCCCAACGAACCAAAAGCAAAAACACTCCCATGTCCACAGCGGCGCTGGTGCCACCAACCAGTGCAAAAACAATAAAGCGCCTAATGAGGGCCCGTGAGAACATGGTTCACCCCTAAGAGGGTGTGGCCTGAATGTCTAACACCAAAGCCTGAACCAAAAACTGAATTCCAACTATGGTGGGTGTCACCGCGAGCAACCAAGTTCCCGTAGAAGCCGAGACCCCACCCATCAAAGACCAGGCCGTAGCCCAGATCCCGGTTGCCACCCCAAACAAAGTCAGTAGCAAGCCAGCCAACAGGAGCAAAGCAATGGGCGAGAAGTTCCACAAGATGTATTTGCGCCAGATCCGCCGCCAGCTGCCGGTAAACAAAGTCAACATGATGCGCGGCACTACGCGGGTTAGCTTCATAGTGGAAGTTTCCGCACCGTAATATGCCGGGATATCTACGTCTCGGGCCCGCACGTTGGCTATGTTGAGCCAGATCAACAGATCATTTTCAAAGTCGTAACGCTTATGTATCCGGTCTAGGGGCAGCTTTTGGAGTGCTTCTACGGTGCACGCGGTGTATCCATTTTGGGGATCCACCAAG
>JAISMT010000071.1 GCA_031276585.1 Bifidobacteriaceae bacterium | reverse complement strand
GATCCAAGCACGGGCAGAGTGAGCTGCTAAACGTTTCGGGGTACTACAAGTGGGTCAAAGCAAACTAACGGAGGAACGGCTAAACCAACCTCACCCAGAGCCCGTCAGCGTGCTTGGGTCACCAAACTGGTGTTACAAGACTTTAGGGCCTCGAAGATGCGTCACGGTGCCAGACAGATTCCACGCCTAGCTCACCAAACTCAACATGGGTGTGTCGTTGTGGTTGGTCCGTAAAATCATGGCTGCTCTCGGCTTGGTCGCGGTCCAACCAAGAGCATCTAAACACAACCACTATCCCAGCGTCTGACGTTCAAACCCGTCTGGACCTGGTACGGCGCCGGTTCAATCCGCCAGTCCCGGGTACCGGCCTGGTTGGTGACATCACCTATCTAAAAAAACCGATCAAGGTTGGCTCTACCTAGCAACGGTGATCGGTTTGACCACCCGTATGGTGATCGGCTGGCAGAGCTGGTCTTCTTCACAGCACCAGCATGCCACCTTGGGCTACCACCGACGCGACGCAACACCAAGAGGCGCGAGGCGTTTATGGCCGCTAACGGCCGCTTTCCCCGTGCCCTAGATGTGCCTTATGTTTGCTTTTTCGCACTTCTCCTACCACCAAAAAACACGGCAAACTAGCAGGTCAAAGGCAGCCCGCCACCACCAAACGTGGAGCTGGGGGGAATTGAACCCCCGTCCGAGAATCAAAGCACAGGTCTTCTCCGGGCGCAGCCAACATGCGGTTTTCTCGGCCCCGGCGCTGTTGTTGGCAACGCGCCGCCGGGCTCAGTTACCTAAAAGTCCCGGCCTACCGGGTAACACGGTAGGTCAGCAGTGGGCTACTTCACGACGCCAAATCCCAGACCGTAGCCATTTCTGGGTTGACGGGCAGGCCACTCGCCTCAGGCGGCGAGGGCAAAGCCGGTGCGGTTAGATTTCGCACTTATTGTTCACGTGGAGCGTTTACGAGATAACCACGTCTCCTCGGCCCGCTTCTCCTGAATCGACAATCCCCGTCGAAACCGATCAGCCCCTCTGTTAAGTTATTCCTTCAAGCCTAACGCCCTAAGCAAGTCGCTTGTTCCAGCCGCCTATACCGCCCCACCCAGGTACAGCGCAGCAGCCCCAACGGTACCGCCGCCGATGCCGCCCTTCACGGCCACAGCCACCACTACGGCCGCTGCTGCTGGCTTCTACTCCGCCGCTGTAAAACAACGGTAACTAGCGGACTATAGGATCACCGAATGTCACATACCGCGCCAGACCAGCCGTTTGTTCTGATTCTGGAACATGATTCGGGTGATCCTCCCGGTCTGGTGGGCGAGTGCCTAGTGCAAGCGGGTTTACCAGTGCAACAGTTTAACGTGGTCCACCAACCAGCACCGGATTTACCTGACCCCAGCCGGCTGGCGGCTTTGGTCGTTTTGGGTGGCCTCATGAATACTGACCAAACCGACCACTACCCTGGCCTGTTAGCGGAGCAAAAACTGATCCAAGCTGCCTATCAGCGCAACATCCCCATTTTGGGGATTTGTTTAGGGCATCAATTGTTGGCTCAGGCGTTGGGCGGCCAGGTGGTCCACACGGGCAGCATGGAAATTGGTTTTCAACGCGGTGAGTTGACTGCAGCGGGCCAAAAGGATGCGGTGCTGAGTGGTTTTGGTGCCACTCCCGTGTTGCAGTGGCACGGGGATAACGCCATCGCCCCGCCCGATGCCGCTGTACTAGCACGTAACGCTTTCTCGGCTTGTCAAGCTTTCCGTTTGGGCAGTGCTTTGGGGGTCCAGTTCCATCTAGAGGTGGGCCCTAGTCAGTTGTTGACCTGGTGGCGGTCGGAACAGACGCGCGCTAGCTGGCAACAATATGGCCAGGGTGATCTTTTGAGTCAAGCGGTGGCGGTCTTCCCGCTTTTGGAAAGTCAAGCTCGAGCTGCGTTAAGGGCTTGGGTGGCCACCATTAGCCCGGCGTTTATCCGGTAACCACCGAACTCACAACTGAGCCCACACCAGCCACTGGCCGTCCCGCTAACCAGGTACTACGCGGCGTGATTTGACGCCATTGGGAGGGCTCTAAGGCCAGCAGGTCGTCATCGTAAATTACCAGGTCAGCATACATCCCAAGTGTGAGTTTACCCCGGAAAGAATCGGTCCAGGCCTGATAGGCGGACCCGCTAGTAGCGGCAGCCAACGCCTCGGTAATGGTCAAACGTTCCGTTGGGATCCAACCGTTAGCTGGCTGGCCGGCATCGTTCAAACGGGTTATTGCCACCCGCATGGCTTCCAACGGATTGTTGGTGGAAACCGGCCAGTCTGACCCGTGGGAGATCACCGCACCGCTGCGCACCAAACTGGCGGCCGGGTACTGTTGCGCGGCCCGTTGCGGACCGAGGCGCGGGGTAGTCAAACGGCTTTGTAACGGATCATCTTGGGACCAATAAGACTCAAAATTAGCTGTTACCCCCAAAGCCGCGAAACGCCTTAAATCAGCGGGATGTACTACCTGGACATGAGCTATAACCGGCCGCCGGTCCCAAACCGGATTACTCCTACTGGCGGCCTCAATCGCGTCCAGGGCGTACCGTACCGCCGCGTCGCCAATGGCATGAATGTGGGTTTGAAAACCGGCCGCATCAAAGTAAGTCACGGCTTCCGTCAGCTCAGTTGGCTGCCAAACTGCCATGCCTCGGTCGGTGGTGCCCACATAAGGTTCCAGCATGGCGCCGGTAGCAGATTCGATCACACCATCTGCAAAAAATTTGACCGTCCGGGCGGTCAACATTTCCGGTAAACCGAGGGCTTCAACTTCAGCTCGCATCCGTTGGAAGCTTTCCAATTGATCCCGCCAAGTTGTGGGATCAGCCCGGAAAGCCAGGTTAGAACGCACCGTCAAAGCATTTCGCTCCGCTAGTTCCAGATAGGGCTGGTGACCAGCCTGGTCTACCCAAGCGTCTTGCATCCAAGTCACACCAACTAAGTTCTGCCGCCCACAAGCTTCCCCCAGGGCTTGGCGCAACGCTTCTGGGGGGTGTTGGGGGGAAGCCCGTAACAACAAGTCGCAGGCATCCCACTCGCGGAGCGTACCCAACGGGGTCCCATCTGGAAGCCGGTCAATCCGTCCCAACGG
>JAISMT010000043.1 GCA_031276585.1 Bifidobacteriaceae bacterium | reverse complement strand
GTGGCCCGTGCTATCCGTACCCAGTACCGGCATTTTGTGGTGGACGAATATCAGGATGTTTCCCCTTTGCAGCAGCGATTGTTGGACTTGTGGTTGGGGGGGCGGAAAGAATTGTGTGTAGTAGGGGATCCGGCTCAGACTATTTATTCGTTTGATGGCGCGACCTCGGGGTATCTAACTGGATTTCAACGCCGCTACCCCGAGGCCAAGGTGGTGCAGTTGGTACGGGATTACCGTTCCACGCCGCAAGTGGTTTCCTTAGCTAACTCGCTTTTGCGGAGCGGGAAGGTTACGGGGGTGCAGTTGGTAGCTCAAGCCTCACCGGGCCCGGCCGTAGCGTTCAGGGCTTTTCTGGACGATGCCGCGGAGGCGGAAGCGGTAGCAGCTCGGATCCGGGACCTAGCTGGAGAAGGGGTGGAAGCCTCCGAGGTGGCGGTACTGTTCCGGACTAACGGCCAGTCTGAACCGGTAGAAAATGCGTTAGCGGCGGCTGGAATCCCCTATCAAGTTCGCGGCGGGGAACGGTTTTTTTCCCGTCGGGAGGTGCGCCAAGCTTTAGCGTTATTGAAGTCACAAGCGCGGGTGGAATCAGCGGAGGCACCCTTGGAAGTGATTCATTCGGTTCTATCCGGTTTGGGTTGGACCTCGCAGGCTCCAGGCGAGCGGGGGGCAGTACGGGAGCGTTGGGAATCCTTGGATGCGCTGGCTGTGTTAGCGCAAGAATTGCTGCAAACTAGCGCATCAAATCTGCCCGAGGTGGTGGCTTTGATCGAAGCTCGGGCTGAAGTAGGACATTCCCCTACTGCAACAGGCGTGACTTTAGCTTCACTTCATTCTGCTAAAGGATTGGAATGGGAGGCGGTTTTCCTAATTGGGTTGGCGGATGGGCTAGTGCCGATTTCTTTAGCGGTAGCTGGTCCCGAGGTGGCGGAGGAACGGCGCTTGCTTTATGTAGGAGTTACCCGCGCAAAGCGGCACTTACAGCTTTCTTACGCTAAAGCGCGCACTGTAGGCGGCAGCGCGAACCGCCGGGTTTCTCGATTCTTGAACGGAATATGGCCAGCCGCCGAACAGGTTGCTAAACAGGCCAAAGGCTTGGCGGTCCCGAATCAAAGTGACTTATCGCCTGAAGAGGCAGCGCGGTTTGACCAGTTGCGTGACTGGCGTTTGGAGGTGGCGCGAGCCTCCGGAAGGCCAGCATTTACGGTGCTCACAGACTTGACATTGCGGGCCTTAGCTTCCCGCTGCCCGGCGGATGCTAAGCAGTTGGCGGCCATACCGGGTATCGGTCCGGTGAAGATTGAACAATATGGGAAAGATTTGCTGGATCTCTTGACCGGAGCTGGTTGAACTCTCGGGAGGTGGCACCCGTAATCCGAGTGCCACCTCCCGAGAATATTTGGCCTTCTGTCCTGTTGGTAAGAATGGCGCAGCTCATAACCGGGTGGAGTGACAGTTCCTATTCGCCGGGAGCTGGTGGCAGTGCGACCCGAGGCGGCGGCGAGAAACCAATTCGGGCGCGTTGGCGCGATTCATGGCGAATTATGCATTTAGGGTGAACCTCAATTTCTGCCCATTCCACTGAGTAACCAGGTAACCCAATGGTGAAAATACGTCCTGCGGTGATGGGAGTTATTCCGGCTAGGCCTTGGAGTACTTGCCCTACGGCTAATGCCCCCACTCCGGCTGCTAGTACGGTGTCTTCACCCCGGCGAGCCACTTCGGAACGAGCATGTTGTTGAGTAGCCATCTCAGGCCAATGCGGGTCTGCACCAGCTGTCCACAGCCGTTGACATCTCAGACAGGGACCGTATTCGTACTGAACCCACGGACCGCAGGAGATACTCAGCTCGTTTACCACCACCGACAGGTGAGATACGCCGCGTTTGCACAGTGCGTCGCTGAGGTTTGGGCTAGTTACCTCGTAGTCCACTAACACTGCTGCGTGGGGTTTAGTAAACCGCTCACCGGTACGGACATCACATTCAAAACCTTGATTTTTGATGATTTGAGCGAGGGCCTCCTCCCTGGATAAGCCAACATGACAGGGGCCAAATATTTGCCCGCGGTCGCGTGGTACAACCTGTTGGGGATCTCGCAAGTGAAGGTGACCTATTCCGGCCGCGGCAAGTCCTAAAGCTATATGGGCACCGGTTCGCCCAAGGCCATAGATACTGACTCTTTGTAGACCACGGCGCGCTAGTTGCGCCCAAGCATTGTTTTCCACCAGGCCACGCGATTCCGCTTCCGGGGCCAAGAGTTCACGAACTGCGGAGTGAACTTGTAGTTCACCGGGCCGGGCTCTGGATCCGGCTATAAGCAGTCCAGCCTCGGCTAACTCACGGATCAACTCGTTAACCCGATCACGCCGCCCACCTAGTTCCGCCAAAATTTGCCGGAGATGCGAAGGAGTTTGGTCAGATTCGAGTAGTTGCAGGATGTCGAACTCGCGGGGATGCTCCAATTTGATGGTGTGGGCTACCCGTGGATCGTTCCCTACTTGAGCCTCTTGGTGGCTACGCCACAGTACTCGAAGGCCCTTTTTTAGCTTCATGACTTGCTCCTTTGCTTTTGTCATGTGGATAGCGGCAGGTGCCGCCGGAGGTTTGGCTTACAACGCGCTGAGCCTTGGTGAAGGCAGCCTGGTCTAGGCACCTCAAACAGCCATCCGTTCCGGATCAGTTTGGGCGGCTGGGTCAGCGCTACCCCTCTACTTTGCCCATTTCAGGCGAACCCGGAAAGTCCGCTAGCCCAACTTGTGGATAAGTCTCCAGAAGGGAGTGATGGTACAGGCCAGAGCGTTGTAAAGCCGGTAAGCACACCTGCATGTTCTAAGTAATACTACGCAGCGGCGAACTTAAACACGCTTTCTGGCTTGGGTAGATAGTTTCTCCAGCGAGGCGGAACGCAAGGTCCTAGAAACACCCCACAAAATCTTCTCGCTGCGCTCCAATCTTGTTGTGGGGGCCCCGAAAAGAGTTACCCCACAAAATCTTCTCGCTGCGCTCTAAATCTTGTTGTGGGGGCCGGTTCAGGCTTTGCCGAGTATCCGGTTCAGCCGGATCCCGCAAACGGGGCACAAGCCTTTGGCCATGCGGCGCCCGTTGGTTACTACAACATCTCCAGTTGCATCGCGCTTCTGCTTGCATTTCACGCAATAGAACTCACCAGTGTAGGTTTCCGCCACTTCATCTCCATTTCATAAAAAAGGCGCCCGCCTGTCAGCGGACGCTCGCACTGCGTCCCCGATACTACCGGCCGGTAGCAGGTGCTTTAACGCCGTTTGGACTTCAGGGGTCTGGTGCTGGCAAGGTGTGGCGGTGACCAATTCACCTTTGACCTTGATTGCCGTCCACGCCCATCCGGATGACGAATCCTCCAAAGGTGCTGCCACCACGGCAAAGTACGCTGCTCAAGGGGTGCGAGTGGTGGTAGCTACTTTTACGGGCGGTGAACGGGGAGACATTTTGAACCCCAAAGTGGCGGAAGCCCCGGAATTATTGGCAGATTTGCCCGCCGCCCGCCGCCGTGAAATGGCTGATGCCGCCCGCATTTTGGGAGTGGAGCAACGTTTTTTGGGTTTCGTGGATTCTGGTTTACCTCAAGGTGATCCATTGCCACCGTTACCGTTAGGTTCGTTTGCCACCCTGGATCCGGCCGAGGCAGCGTTACCTTTAGTGGAATTAATCCGGGAAGTCCGTCCGCAGGTACTAACCACATATGACCCTTCCGGTGGTTACCCGCACCCGGACCATGTGCAGACCCACCGGGCCACCATGGCGGCCTTGGATCTGGCTGCTGATGCGGCTTATAAACCCGCGCTGGGTTCGCCATGGCGGGTGGCCAAAGTTTATTACGACCAGGGTATTTCCCTAGACCGAATCCGGGCAGTACACCAGGCCATGGTGGAACGGGGTTTGGAATCGCCTTATGAGGAGTGGTTGTCTTCCCGTGTTGAGTCCGGTCAGAAGCCGCAGAACATCACCACGCGGGTGGCCGCGGCGGACTTTTTTCCGGTGCGTGATGCGGCGTTACGGGCCCACGTATCTCAAGTAGATCCGGACGGTTGGTTTTTTGCTGCGCCTAGGGACATAGAACGGGAAGTTTGGCCTCACGAGGATTTTGAGTTGGTTTCCTCCACTGTGCCAGTGAACCTACCTGAAGATGACCTATTTGCTGGTTTGCGCTGATCCCCTGCGTCGAGGGTTTTAGAGGGCCGCGATAGCTACTACCGCGAAGTGGCAAGAAAAGCCGAGCACAGTACAGACGTGGAAAATTTCGTGGAAACCAAACACTTCGGGCCAAGGGTTGGGTTTTTTTAATCCATAGAACACGGCTCCTACCGTGTAAGCGACTCCTCCACCCAGCAGCAGGCCTACTACAGCTGGACCGCCGCTGCGCCAAAACTGAGTCATAAACCCCAGAGACACCCACCCTACGGCGATGTAGATCGGCACGTAACTCCAGCGCGGCGCGTTGAGCCAGAACACCCGGACCAAGATCACAGCCAGCGCACCGCTCCAGATTAAAACCAGCAAAAGGGTGGCAGCCCGGCGCGGTAGTAACAGCACGGCCAAGGGAGTGTAAGTTCCGGCAATGATCAGTGCGATGTTGGAGTGGTCTAGCCGACGTAAAACGCCG
>JAISMT010000037.1 GCA_031276585.1 Bifidobacteriaceae bacterium | reverse complement strand
TGCCGGAATTCGAAGTCTTCTACCGCAGGCCCCAACTGTTCCAACAGCTGCCGAGCTTGAGCAGCTGAACCCACCTCGGCCCGTAGCGCCCCGCCCACTTCGATTCCACCACCCCACGGCGCTAAAGCCCGGCGGACGGCATCGTTGGCGGCTGGTTGGTGAGCGGGTGTCAAAGTAAGAATGGAAGTAGAAAACTGTTCCCGTAACTCGGAGGGGGTGCCGTGGGCTACCGATTGTCCGTGGTCCAACAACACCACGTAGTCAGCGTCCTCAGTCTCAGCTAGGTAGTGGGTGGTCAAAAACACGGTGGCGCCTTCATCACGACGCAACAGATTTACGGTGCGCCAAACCTGTTCCCGAGAATGGGGGTCCAAACCAGCGGTGGGCTCGTCCAGAAACACAATGGCCGGTTGATGCACCAAAGCCCGGGCGATGTCCGCTCGGCGCCGCTGGCCACCAGACAACGTGCCGTAACGCTGGTCTAGAAAGCTACCTAGTTCCACCTGCGCTGATAAAGCTTGAATCCGGGTTTGGCCGGCGCCGCGATTCAGGCCATACATGGCGGCCCGTAAAGCCAAGTTCTGGCGCACCGTAAGTCCCGGATCCAGCACCGAATCTTGAAACACCACCCCAATGGAACGGCGGATGGAATCATCCTGGACGCCCAAACGGTACCCCGCCACGCTAGCCTGGCCAGCATCAGGGCGTTCCAAAGTGGTGAGGCAGCGGATAGTGGTGGTTTTCCCCGAACCATTGGGGCCCAGAAACGCAAACAACTCCCCGGGTTTGACCTGGAAGCTAAGTCCATTTACAGCGGTCAAGTCACCAAACCGTTTAGTTAAATCTTTCACTTCGATGGCGGGTTTCGCGTTTAGAGAGTCCACGTTGACAGCGTCATTTTCGCTGCCCGAACTCTTGGTAGTTGCCACCATGAAGCCTCCTTAGGGGCCCGTTTCAAAAAGGACCGATTTTTAGAGCGACCCGTTCTGAAGGGGCCCGTTTCCAAATCCGTTCTCAATAGACCTTAGACCACTGGGGTGTCGTTGGAGTGTTGCTGGGTGCCGGAAGGGTGTCGCTTGGGTGTCGTTGGGGTGCTGGAAATGTCGTTGGGGTGCTGGAAGGGTGCTGCTGGGTGCTGGAAGGGGGTCGAAGCTGGCCGCTTGAGTCAAATTTTCTTACCTCCCAATGGTTTGGGAAACCGAGTTCAAATGGAGCCAGACAGCTGGACGGCTAGGGCCGGGCCACGGCGGAGGTAAACGGTGGGAGTGAAGCGGTGTCAGCCTCGTGCGTTTGGGGAAAGCGGTGACGGGGTTGGTGGTCTTTCATTGCTTGGGCCGGGGTTCGGTAGTTCAAGGTTGAGTGTGGTCTTTGGCGGTTGTAGTAGATCTCAATGTGTTCTGCTACACCGAGCCTGGCCATGGCCCTGGCGCGGGTGGGGTTGGCGGTGGTACATCTCGTTTTTCAACATGGCGAAGAACGACTCGGCTACGGTGTTGTCCCAGCACACGCCGGTCCGCCCGGTGGATTGGCGCAATACACTTCGAATGAGTTTACTAAAGTGTATTGAATGGTCGGGTATGACGCGGTCGATGGGACGTTGGGGGGTTTGCTTAAGATAATGTTCGGGTTGAATCCTTGTAGTGGTGCGTTCAAGAATGAGTTGTGTAACCGGATGGTGTATCCAACACGCGATAGTGGATGTGACATCCTATTGTTGAATTAATGTATAAGTGGGAGACGTCTCCATTCAAGGAAGCTTATTCATAAGTCCCAATACCCAAACTGCCCCGTTATATCTGCCCAGGTCAGTAGCCTTAAACACTTCGGAGTCAAGACTTATGAATAAGCCTCAAGGCTTGGGTATCGTACTTTGAATGAAGTGGAAAACGAATGGCGGAACAGTTATAAAACAAGAATGAACTGTCCAAAAAACGTTTAGCAGCTCAGACAGCTGCCCCCATGGCGGCTCCTTCCGCCCGCATAGTCGATCTGGTGAGGCTTCCTGGGAAGGCTTGCATACCCACGTTCATCACCGATCCAATCTGGACAGCTCTGATTGTGCGCTGCTGACCTGTTTGTCCACGGCGTCGCACAGATGCGACTCGCCGCCATCGCGCCTATCTGGCCTCAATCTGACCCCCGGTCAAACCCTAGGGCGGCGCTGCCGGTTCATGTAACCAGACCCGAGGCCGCACTATAACCTCATGGGCCTATATGGCAGGTCGTACAGAAATATGGCGCACTCACGCCCCGCCTCTTAGCTTCCCCCGATTGCGCTGTCGGTAGCGGCCACAACCACATTGTCAAAGTGCTACCTTTCAATCACTCGTCGTGAACCCCGGCGCAAATTCCGAGAGAAGCAGACCATCTTGCCCAGCCCTTCCCAACCACAACATGAGCGTGCAGATTCCCCGTTCAGCGGAGACTTGGCCCCCCGCCACCCCGATGCTGACCCCAGGCTTCACGATGCAATTCTCGTCCTCAGTGCACAAATTCAGCAATCCCAGGATGACCACACCCACATCGGTGCCCAGCAAATCAGTTTGATCGCGGTTGCCGCCACAGCCGCCGGTGCCATCATCGTGTTGCTCAACGGTAACGACTCCACGTCCGCCTCCACCAACAGAATTTTCCCGTTCGCCTTCGTGCTCACGCTCACCGTGACCGTGGTCGCAATCGCGCTGCTCACAATGCTCGCCATCCAAGTCGCTGTCCGCACTCACTACGCGCGTTATTGCGAGCAACAACTAACTTTGCTCACGCGACAGGCCTCATCGGACTCCGAGGGCCGTAGACACCTATACGATCACACCGGTATCGAAATCGCGCCCTTGAGAGAGCCCGCCTCCAACACTACAGTCAAGCAAGGGCTCACCGTCCCCCTCTGGTCCACCCTGTCTTCCAAGATATTCACCTTCAACCTCCGCCATGTCCGCCCCTACGGGCTGCCATATTATCTGTGCTGCCTGACTGCAATATTATGGGGAGCGTCCGTCCCGATACCTTTCATCTTGTATTTTCTCGTGGGCAGAGAGGCTCCGCCAACCTATTTTGACGACCTGGTCCAGTTTTTCAGAAACCACCTGTCGCAGAAGACGGCTATAAGCGCAATCCTCGCGTTTGCCATTTTCTCGCTTATCACTCTGGCCATTTGCGCCTTCGTCGCAATGAATGCGACCACATGGATCTTCTCGCGCGCCCTCGCCGACGCACGCATTCATGAGCCGGCAAATCATTCAAACGCACGGTATTACGTTTTTCCGCGCCCAATGGACACCATAAAAGGGGTCTTCACTGCATACGGATTCGCGATTGGCCTCTCTTGGTCGCAGGAACCCCGGCCATTGCTACCAGCGCTCGCGGTCGGCGCCTACGTCCTGTTGGTGATCGAGTTCTTGGGCTACCAGGCACGATATGAATGGAACGACCTTCGCGGCCTCAACGAGGACCAAGGCCACGTTTTCGCCGGCCCACGAGCAAGACTGAAACCGCTGGGGAAAGGCACTGTGGCTGTGACTCTCGGACACATCGCGGTTCGAACGGCGTTCGCTGTGGCATTGGCTCTTGTAGCCCCTATGGAGATGCGCGTTCCGTTGCTCGCTGGTCTAGCAGCGATCTGGCTGGCCGCTTGGCTTTACGAACTGGCACGAACCGCCCAATGGGCCAAAACCGTTTGGCTTTTGGTGGGGTTGGGATATCCCATTCGGTTGGGACTCGGCCTCTGGTGCGCATGGCAGGCTTTCGGTAACAACGACTTTTCCGCCAAGAGGGCGATCACCTTGTGCTTGATCCTTCTAGGCACATACTGCTTCGGCCTCACTTTCGTTGGGTTGACCTGGGCTCAGGAGATGATCGGCCGCGTCGCGCTGGGCGACGCGGCGACCGGAAAGCCACATTTGGTCTGGTTGCTAAATCATGCTCTGGCGACCGAGCGAGCCCGGAAGGCAGTGAATGGCTGGGTCGCCGATATGGAAACCAACACCGGGCACCGCGCGAACGCCTACTATCAAGCTAAGGACCGGATGCTCCGCGAGGCCGCACAGTGGTCGCACCAACTCTTGATGTGCCGAAGCTTTTCCGATTGTCGAAGCTATCTACGTGACAAACCCCGCCCCAAGACCATCGTAATGCCGAAAGTGCTGAGAGAGCGTCTCCCAGCGACCGCCCCGTGGAACGTTGCTTATCTTGCGATGTGCCTCATCCTCGGCGCCGCGCTCGTCATGATAAGCGTCCGAGGCGATCCAGCTCCGAGGTTGATCATCGCATC
>JAISMT010000001.1 GCA_031276585.1 Bifidobacteriaceae bacterium | reverse complement strand
TCCAACTTGCTACTTTGTATCCACCAAACTTTTATTGATCTGGCCGGGTGCCTCTAGAGCGGCCATTAGCTGATCAAAGAATTCTGGTGGAACCGCAGTGGCGGCATCAGGTTGGTGTAATAGCTGTTCAGCCCGGTTTTACGCTGCCGCATCCGTGGAGACCGTAATACCGGCTGCGGACAACACGATTACCGCAGCCGGTATTTGCCAGGGGATGGCTTCACAGCCCGGCGGCCACGTCAGCCAAGACTCCTCGCAGAATTTGAGTGATCAACTCGAACTCATCCGGCCCACTGGTTAAGGGCGGAGCCAATTGCAGAACCACATCACCGCGATCATCCGCCCGGGCATATAAACCTGCTTGGTAGAGGGCTGGATTCAAATAGGCTCGAATGCGATCTGCATCAGCCTCACTGAACCTTTCCCGAGTGCTTTGGTTTTGAGTCAGCTCAATGCCAAAGAAGTAGCCTGCACCACGTACGTCGCCCACAATCGGTATCTCTTTAAGCGACTCTAAAGAAGCCCTAAAATCAGGCGAATAGCGCCGTACCCGGTCCACTAAACCTTCTTGTTCAAACAAATCCAAATTAGCTAAAGCCACCGCAGCCGCCACTGGATGTCCACCAAAAGTGAACCCGTGCTTGAAAGAATGCTCCAAGCCGGAGAACGGTTCAAACACCTCGTCAGAGGCCAACACCGCTCCTAGTGGTACATACCCTGAAGTGAGTCCTTTAGCCGAGACCACAATATCGGGCGTGTATCCCAAATCCGGGTAGGCAAAATAACCGCCTACCCTGCCGTAAGCACAAATGACCTCGTCGGAAACCAACAGCACCTGATATTGCCGACAGATGCGTTGTAACTCTTGATAGTAGTTCGGAGGTGCGGTGAAACAGCCACCTGAGTTCTGTACCGGCTCTATAAATACGGCAGCCACCTGGTCCGGACCGGCGCTCAAGATAGCATCTTCCACACCTTGGGCGGCCCAGGCTCCAAAAGCCACTTCATCATCCCAAAACTGGGGATCGGAGCGGTAGAAATTGGTGTTGGGGGCAGCGGAAGCCCCTTCCACGAGCGGTACAAACGGTTCAGAATAAGGTGCAATGCGAGTCAAAGACAAAGCCCCATGGGTAGTGCCGTGATAAGACCCCGCCCGTGAAATAACCTTCCGTTTATCAGGTTTTCCACGCAGCGACCAATAGGCTTTGGCTAACTTCCAAGCGGTCTCCACGCCTTCGCCCCCGCCACTCGTAAAAAACACATGGTTCAAAGGCCCCGGCGCCAAAGTAGCAAGCCGTTCCGCCAAATCGATTGCTGGCGGGTGGGCATAACCCCACACCGGAAAAAAGGCTAACTCTCGGGCTTGCCGGGCGGCGGCATCGGCCAATTCGGTACGTCCGTGACCTGCCTGCACCACAAATAACCCCGATAAACCGTCAAATATTTTCCGGCCGGCCGAATCGTAAAAGTAAGCTCCTTCCCCCCGCACCACAGTAGGCACCTGTCCGCAAGACCATTTACCCTGATCAGTGAAGTGCCCCCAAAGATGTGCGGCCGCTGCCTGGGTCCGGTCGGTACCCAATGGGGTTTGGCCCGAGGAAGGGAGAACTATTACGGGCGGGTGGTCCAGTGAACTCACTTACTACCTCCCGTTGAATTACCCGAACCCTGGGAGTGGTCCTGAGCCGCTAGTTCGGCCGCTGCCTGAGCCGCCAGCTGGTCAGCTAATTCCACCAGTCCGGGATCCAGTTCTACATTCAAGAAGGAGTTGACAATGTTGTTACCAATCATAAAAACGCCAAACCCGATTAAAGCCACTAGACCTTCATGACCGTAACGTTCAACCAGACGGGCCACCAATTCCGGATCAGAGCGGTGGTCCCGGGCTACCGAGCGGCCAAATTCTGCCAAATCTTGTTCCTCGGCATTCAGGTCACGGCCGTTGATGTCTTCACCTCGACTGAGCAAAGCTCGGCGGAAATAGGTGGTGCATAGTAGGCATTCGTTCTGAGTGGAGATGGCGAAGGAATACACCACCGCTCCACGCGCACTCACTAACCGCTCCACTTCAGCATAAAGTGGATACCAGTTCATCAGGGCCTGATAGCTGGGTAAATGGTTCAGTAGGGCTCGTTTCATATGGGTGGGATCTGCGCCGGAACGTTCTATCTCAGCATCCCAAGCGGCTTGGCCTTCAGGGTCCAGTTCTTCACGGGTGACTAGTGGCACATGGGCCATGATGTTTTCCTTTCAGTAGTTGATCAAATCAGTGACAAATGTTCAAGAATTACTCGCGGTTGACGGTTGGAAGGCATCCAAACGAGGAGTAGCAGCCACCAAGCTTCTGGTGTACGGGTGTTGCGGATCAACCAGCACTTGCCGGGCCGGTCCCTGTTCCACTATTTGCCCCTCATGCATCACCCAAACTGCGTTGGCTAGATTTTGCACTAGCCCAATATCGTGTGAAACCAGGGCTATATCTAAGCCTTCGTTGTGGGCTAAACCCGCCAATAGATCCAAGATTTGGGCCCGGATGGTCACGTCTAGGGCGGAAAGAGGTTCATCTCCTATCAGCAGGCGAGGCCGGTGCACTATAGCGCGGGCCAGGGCTACCCGCTGGCGCTGACCACCAGACAACTCATGCGGGTATTGGTCAGCCCGCCAGTGGTGTAAACCCACCAGGCTGAGTACCCGGTCCACTTCCGCACGCTGATCTACTTGCAAATGCAAGGCTCGCAGTGGTTCCGCTACGATGCGCCCCACTGGCCAACGTGGATCCAGCGAAGCAAAGGGATCTTGCAGCACAATCCCGGTCAAGCGGCGTAGCCAGCGCGTACTGGCCGCTGACCCACCCGCTACCACGGTGCGGCCAGCGAAACGTATCTCTCCAGCGTCGGGGCGTTCTAGGCCTAACAACAGACGTATTAGGGTGGATTTTCCGGAACCGGATTCGCCGATAATGGCGCTGATTTGACCTTCCGGAATGGCGATAGAGACATCCGCTACTGCTCGTTTGATCGATGGCGCCCCCCATAGTTTAGAAAACCAGGCCGGGCGGGGATCAGCCGGATTCACCGGGGCCGTAACGCTCCGGGGCAGTTTGTAGTTCCGTGTTAAACCGGTCGCTTCAATCAGATACTGGCTCATACCGCCGCTCCTGTTTCCACAGTTGGTGCTGAAGGGTCCGGCTGGGTCCAAGCAGTAGCTCGGGCGGCTTTGATTAGATCCTGGGTTACGGCATGGCTTGGTTGCTGTAGCAGCGTCTCTAGGTTGGCTTTCTCTACGGCCTGGCCTTGGGACATCACTATGGCCCGGTCTGCTACTAAAGGCAGCAACGATATGTCATGGGTAACAAACAGCTGAGCTGAACCTAGATTTTGAACCAAACGGGCCAACAGATCTAACACACCTGCTTGCACTGAGACATCTAAAGAAGTGGTCGGCTCGTCCGCCAAGATTAGGCGAGGGGAGGAAATCAAAGCTTGAGCCAAAGCCACCCGTTGGCGTTGACCGCCGGACAGTTGATGGGGGTAGCGGCGTAAGAAGGTTTCGGGTTCCAACAATTGGACCTGGCGCAGCATTTCCAAAGCCCGACGCTTCAGTTCGGTTTTGTTCAACCGGTAATGGTTACGCAGGGAATCGGTTAGCTGCCGGCCTACGGTTCTAATTGGGTCTAGTGCCGTCAACGGATCTTGAAACACTGCACCTACGGTTTTACCGCGCAAAGTGGCCAGTTGCCGTTCGGGTAGACCCAGAATTTCTTGTCCCGCCAGACGCACTGAACCAGTAACCAAAGCTCCAGGTGGGGTCAAACCCAGAATTGCTGCCAAAGTGAGGGATTTACCAGAACCGGATTCGCCGATTAAAGCTAGACGTTCCCCTTGATCTAATTCAAAAGAAAGGCTATCCACCACCCGGCGCCCGCCTAATTGCACAGTTAACTGGTTTACTTCAAGCAGCATGTTCCACCACCTGAGCTGGTTGTTCGCGCCGTAGCCGGGGATCAGCGGCTTCCCGGAGGGCGTCTCCCAAGAGGGTCAAAGCGAGGACTACTACGGCAATAGCTAACCCCGGCCAAATCACGCTGCCGGGAGCCACCTGAATATAGGACTGGGAAGAAGCCAATGACCGGCCCCAAGAAGGCGTTGAAGCGGGTGCACCGTAACCCAAGTAAGTCAACCCGGCCTCGGCCAAAATGGATACTGCGGCAACGTAAGAAAGTTGCACTAAGGCGATAGGTCCTACGTTGGGCAAGATATGAGTCACTAACCTCCGGGCGGCCCCCGCCCCGGCTGCCCGAGAAGCAAGTATGAAGTCTGCCGTCGCTACTTTGTGTATTTCGGGCCGGGTAACGCGCGCGATATTAATACCGCTAGATATTCCCACCGCCAATACCACTACTCCCAAGGAACCACCGAAGGGCGCCGCTAACAACATAGCAATCAACAGAGTAGGTAATGCCACCAAAATATCGATCAACACTACAACTGGTTCCGACAATTTAGGGTGCGTTAGACCCGCTACTGCGGCTAGCGGAAAACCAACTAAGGCGGCTATCGCCACCGCTGCGGCCACTACTGTAACGGTGGTCCGGGCACCCGCCATCAGCCAAGATAAAGTGTCTCGGCCAATTTGATCGGTACCTAACAGGTGCTCCCAGCTTGGACCTAACCAACGTTCAGAAGGGTTTGCTGCCAGGAGTGGATACGGCAGGTAGAAATAAGAAAGTAGGGCTACTGCGATTGTGAATGCTACGGTGATCAAACCGAAGGCACCGCCCGGACGGCGCCACAAAGTTCGGAATAACTCCCCCCAATGGGACCTACGTTTAGCTTTCATGCGGTAGCCCGCCTTTGGCGTGGGTCGATGGCGCGGGCTGCTACATCTAGAACCAGCCCTATGGTGAGTACTAAAGCGACCAAAACTAAGACCGTAGACTGAACTTTGATCAGATCACGGTTGCCCACGTCGGTGGTCAACATAGAACCTAAGCCAGGTAGAGCGAACAATGCTTCTACTACCACCACGCCCACCAACAACGAAGCCGCTTGTAACGCGATCACTGAAAGAATGGCACCGCCCGCTGCTGGTAAACCTCGCCTAAATAGAGCTTGGTTCTTGGTTAGACCTAACGCCGCAGCAGTACGGACAAAATCTTGACCACGTGCTTCCAGCAAAGCGGAACGCACATAACGTAAGATCACGGCACCTTCAATCAGACCTA
>JAISMT010000102.1 GCA_031276585.1 Bifidobacteriaceae bacterium | reverse complement strand
CAACGTGAACTGTGCCGTGACCGTCTTCCCAACCAAACCCACCCAGGAACCGCCCCTCTTGATACATGGCGGAGAGGGCCTGTTTGACTATTAGCCCGATGCCGCCGGGGGACAATGGTCAGGGCGACGAAAGTATGCCAAGACCAGATGGAGGATGAGAACACATGGCGTATCAACCTTTTCCGGCATTTGCTGCCTGGAAAGTTGATTTTGACCCGGTAGTGGTTGAAAGTTTCGCGGCCCGTCTGGCGCGTATCAGAGCCAATTCTACGGCGGAGGCTCAGCGTAGAGCCGTGGAAATCGCTACCCGCTACGCGGCCGTGGACACCGGCGCCATCGAAGGGTTGTACCAAACCGACAGGGGTTTTACCCGGACCGTTGCTACGCAAAGCGAGTTTTGGGAACGTGCGCTTCTATTAAAAGGCGAACGGGTACAGCGTTCTATCCAAGACGCTTTAGACGCTTACGAATATGTCCTGGATGCTGTAACCGGTTCAGTTCCAGTGACCCAGGTATGGATTCGAGAATTGCATACCATCATGACTTCTCATCAAGAGACACACACGGTCTATGTGCCGGTGGCGGGTCGGTTGCACGCGGAAGAAAGGGCTCTGCTTCACGGTCAATACAAGGCCCAGCCTAACCATGTGGCGTTACCCAATGGTGACACCTACTATTACGCTCCACCAGCGGACACACTCGCGGAAATGGCACGTTTCATTGACGAGCTACGCGGTTCTGGTTTTGCTGCGGCCCATCCGGTGGTACAGGCCGCCTACGCGCATTATGCGTTTATACGGATTCATCCCTTCGCAGATGGCAACGGACGGGTAGCTCGAGCCTTGGCCAGTGTCTATCTTTACCGGAATCCAGGCGTACCGTTAGTCATTTTCGCTGACCAGCGGACGCAATATCTCGATGCGTTGGGTGAAGCGGATTCGGACCGACCTACAGTTTTTATCCAGTTCTTAGCACAACGGGTCATCGATACCGTGAATCTAGTAGCGGAGTCTCTTGATACTCCGGCGACTGCCCCGGAGGATGTAGCTGCTTTGAATCGAGTGACGGCTGGCTGGGTGGAGGAAGGATTAGCTTTGGCAGCTCGCCGGTTGCAGCAAAAATGCATCACGCATCTGGAAGCGGCCTTGGCTGCCCTCAACTTGCCACCCCGGTTAAATGTGACGGTTGAGGGGACTAACCATCAGCAGCCTATGATTCCGAACGGCTACTCCACATCCGGGCTTAATCTTGGGATAACGGTTAGCGCCAATAGTGACGCAGCCGGCACGGCCAGGCACCAGTTGTCTTACGCGGTGGCAGCGGCCGCAGATGGCAATAACGCACCGGAACTAGCGGTGGTAGACACGAAAGGTTTGTTGGCCTTTGAGGTTTGGCGCCGGGAAATCGATCCGGTTGAGACAACATCTTTGGGTCTGCGTTTGGATGCGTGGGCTCAAAATGTAGCCCGTCGGTTGGTGCAGCAACTAAACGGTCTTATTGGCGAGTGAGTCCAGTTAAGGTTTCGCCTTTTCCTTAGGGTAAGCCTGTGGTGTAGCCCGGCACCGCCGGGCCTAAACCGCTCGCCGCAACACAACGTTTACTTTCGCACCCGGTACGTGACCAACCCGTAACACGCGCGGTCCCGCGCCGGAAACGCAACGCGCGCAAGCTCTACAGGTAAATCAAACCTATTGCGAAAAGGAGGACCACGGTGAGCGGCGACGTGCTACTAGCAGTCAGCGTTAAGGACTTTCCCCTTGACACCGGCAACACCGCCTGGATTCTGACTTCGGCCACACTGGTACTGCTAATGACAGTACCGGCGTTGGCCTTCTTTTATGGCGGTCTGGTGCGAACCAAATCCGTCCTCAACATGATGATGCTGAGCTTCGGCGCTGCCGGGTTGGTGGGCGTGATTTGGGTGCTGTGGGGCTATTCCATGTCCTTTGGTACTGACGTGGCTGGCCTCTTCGGTAACCCTGCTGAGCTGTTCGGGTTAACAGACCTGACCGTTGAGAATAACCCCTTAGCCCTAATTGGGAACGGTGTGCCTTCCTGGGTCTGGGTGGGTTTCCAGGCCACCTTCGCGGTGATAACCGTGGCGCTGATCTCCGGTTCCTTAGCGGACCGGGTCCGTTTTGGTCCCTGGTTAATCTTTGTGGGTATTTGGGCAACGTTGGTCTATTTCCCCTTGTGTCACATGGTGTGGGGCGGCGGCATGCTAGGTGGAGGTGGTTGGGTAGCCAGCCTGTTCGCCACTCCGCTGGACTTTGCGGGTGGCACCGTGGTGCACATTAACGCTGGTGTAGCGGGCCTGGTTTTGGCTCTAGTGATTGGCAAGCGTCAAGGCTTCGGTAAAGTGCCGATGCGGCCCCACAACGTGCCCTTCGTAATGCTGGGCGCGGCGTTGCTCTGGATCGGTTGGTTCGGGTTCAACGCCGGTAGTGCTGGCGGCGCCAATGACCAAGCCGGTTTAGCGTGGGTCAACACCTTTGTAGCCACCGCTGCTGCCGCTTTGGCCTGGGCGCTGACTGAACGGGTCAAAGACGGCAAACCCACTTCGGTGGGTGTGGCTTCCGGCGTGGTAGGCGGACTAGTAGCCATCACCCCCGGCGCTGGCTTCGTATCCCCGTTGGGGGCCATCGCCATCGGCGTGGTAGCGGGCGTGCTCTGCGCCCTAGCCGTAGGCCTCAAGTTCAAATGGGGTTATGACGACTCCTTGGACGTGGTGGGCGTACACCTAGTGGGTGGCCTAGTGGGAACCATCCTGATTGGCTTCTTCGCCACCTCCACCAACCTGTGGGATGGCGCCAAAGCCGGTTTGTTATACGGCGGTGGTGTAGACCAACTGTTGTCCCAGATCACTGCGGCCCTGTTCGCAGTGCTGTTCTCCGGCGCCCTGACTGCCATCATTGGTTTGGGTATCAAGGCCACCGTTGGTTGGCGGGTTCCGGAAGCGGAGGAAGTCTCCGGTATTGACCTAGCAGAACATGGTGAAACCGCTTATGAGACCATTCAATCCGGTCGGTTCAGCTGACCCTAAACAGAAAAGGTTGAAAATATGAAATTGGTTACTGGAATAATCCAGCCGCACCGCCTGGACCCGGTCAAGACCGCATTAGAGGCTGCTGGCGCTCGCGGTATGACCGTCTCCGAGGTATCCGGATACGGCCGCCAGAAAGGGCACACCGAGGTTTACCGCGGCGCTGAATACACCGTGGACCTGCTGCCAAAAATCAAGATAGAAGCCATAGTGGACGACGCGGTGGCACAACCCGCCGTAGAAGCCATCGTCAGCGCTGCCCGCACCGAACGGATTGGGGACGGCAAAGTGTGGGTAGTTGATGTCGAGTCGCTAGTCCGCGTGCGTACCGGTGATACTGGAACGGACGCTCTTTAGAAGAACGTTGGTATGGCTCGAGAAGCACTCTAGAGGGGGGATAACTTGACTCAAGTGTCAAAGTTGCAGGCCCCGAGTGGTCGAGAGTCAGTAGCCGGGGGCGCTGTTGCCAGCGCCCCCGGCCTCACTTTTAGAGAACTGGGTTTAGCCCGTCAGGGCCAAGGGCCGTGGGCTGATGAGTGGTGGGCTCCGGGGGCCCGGGGACGGGCCGCCCGAACGGCGTTGTTACGCCAAGCTTTAGGTGTGTTGTGGAGCAATGCTCTGCGCGACGCCCGCAGTTCGGGAGGTGGCAGTAGCCGTAGTGGCGTGGCCGCACTGGGGGCCGTGGGTTCCCTGGGACGGGGCGATATGGGCCCACTTTCTGATTTGGATTTGGTGGTGGTACATGAAGGGGCGGGTTGGAACAG
Organism: Bifidobacteriaceae bacterium; assembly: GCA_031276585.1. The sequence continues at coordinate 1,323 of JAISMT010000102.1, read as the reverse complement.
CGAGCGGCGCGAGGAACTAGCTCGGGCCCTCTGGTATCCCATTTGGGATGCCGGCTTTGACCTGGACCAATCTTTCCGGTCCCTGGCGGAATGCCGCCGGATCGCTTCGCAAGACCTCCCCGCTGCTACTGGTCTGCTTTCCCTTTCGCCCCTAGCGGGTGATGCCGGGTTAACGGAACGGGCGGCATCGGCCGTGTTAGCGGACTGGCGGGCAGCGGCCCGTAAACGGCTCCCCGAACTGGTGGAATCGGTGCAAGAACGGGAACAGTCCTTTGGCCATTTGGCTTTCCGGTTAGAACCAGACCTGAAAGAAGCCCGCGGCGGACTACGGGACGTGGTCACGTTGGATGCTTTAGTGGCGTCTTGGCTGGCGGAAAAACCCCGCGCTGAGGGGGACTTGGTACGGTCACGGGAATACCTGCTGGACGTGCGGGATGCGCTACAACGTTCCACCCGGCGCCACTCCAACTTGCTGTTGATGGCGGAACAAGACACCACCGCCCGGGCCGTAGACCCGTATCTCACGGCAGATCAGCTTTTATCAACCCTGGCGCGGGCCGGCCGTAGCGTGACCCACGCTTTAGACACCACCATGCGCCGGGCCGCCGGGAACCTACCCAGCCGTAAAGCGTTACCAGCAGTGTTTGTGCGTGGGCGCCGCCAAGGCCCGCGTCTCACCCCACTGGCGGAAGGGTTAGCGGAGTTGGCTGGTGAAATAGTTTTCGCCTCGTTGGAAGCCCCGTTGCATGATGCGGTGCTGCCGTTGCGAGCGGCCCGGGTGGCGGCCCAAGAAGGTTTGCCTTTAGAACCTTTGACTTTGGCGGGTCTGCGGGATACGCCACCTTTGCCGGAGCCGTGGCCGGAGGAAGCCCGGGCGGAATTAGCTGCGTTTCTAGCTTTAGGGACAGCCATAATTCCGGTTTGGGAAGCGTTAGATCAAGTGGGGGTGGTGACCCGGATTTGGCCCGAGTGGACAGCGGTGCGTAACCAGGCGCAACGCAATGCTTTGCATCAACATACGGTGGACCGCCACCAAGTTGAAGCCGTAGCGTTGCTGGCTGATCTGGATTTGGGGCAAGCTCGCCGCGATTTGGTGAGCGTGGCCACCTTGTTCCACGACCTCGGTAAGCGTCCCGGTGAACGAGACCACGCTGGTTTAGGTGCCCTGTTAGCGGGGCCGTTGCTAGCCCGGATGGGTTACACCCCGGCTGAAGTGGAAACCATGGTGGTGTTGATCCGGCAGCATTTGACGTTAGCGGAGCTAGCCACCAGCCGGGACCCAGCGGCACCGGAGACCGCAGCTCTACTATGGGACGCTGTAGC
>JAISMT010000063.1 GCA_031276585.1 Bifidobacteriaceae bacterium | reverse complement strand
AAAAAGCCAACCCATTTCCCGCCATGACTATCCGGGACCACGTATTAGCTGGCCTTATTATTCGGGGTCAACGCCCCCGGGGTAGTGCAGCCGAGGAACTGGTAGAAGGCTGTTTGCGGCGAGCTCACCTTTGGGATGAAGTCAAAGACCGGCTCCGTAAACCCGGTGATTCCCTCTCCGGGGGGCAGCAGCAGCGGTTGTGCATAGCTCGTGCGGTAGCGGTGCAACCGGATGTGTTGCTAATGGATGAGCCTTGCTCAGCCTTGGACCCCATTTCCACTCTGGCCATTGAAGAACTGATGCGGGAGTTGGCTCAGGAATACACGGTGGTGGTGGTAACCCACAACATGGCTCAAGCCAACCGCATCTCCGACCAGACGGCCTTTTTCTCCTTGGCTACCGCTGGTCAACCGGGCCGGTTGATTGAAGCCGGGCCTACCAGTCAGATCTTCTCTGCGCCGCAGGTAGCTGCCACGCGGGACTACATTGAAGGCCGGTTTGGCTGAGTTCCATCCCGCCCAATCTTCTTACTGCGGACAGCCCAGGTAAAAAAATTTGAGTCAAAGCTTGAAGCTCCAGAGCCCTGATAGAGCCAAGCTGGGGCATAGGTAGAGTGGGAGACGTGGCGTTGGGGGAATGGGTAGCCGGTGGAGCGTTAGGCGCCACCCTGGCCCTGATCGGCGTACCCACGTTGAACTGGTTGTTTAGACGTACCCCAGACGGGGACCGCTGGGGCCAACCGGATGCCCCTCTACCGGAGGTGGCCCGCGATCTAGCGGGAGCCTACGGTGGTTACGCCCTCGTGTTGACTCCCTCTCATCATGTGATCTACACCTCGGCTTTAGCGGAAACATTGCCCGTATTTACTGGTGTCCGTTTGACCCACCCTGGATTGTTGGAGCTGGCGGAAGCGGCCTGGAAAGCTCACCAAGTTCAAGCCCGGCGCCTTTCTTTCACCGACCTAGGCCCCGTGGCGCACGCTGAAGTTCGGGCCACCCGTCTGGCGGGCCGCTACGTTTTGTTGACTGTAACCGATCTGACTGCCACCTGGCGCTCCCGCCAAATCCGACATGATTTCATTGCCAACATCGGTCACGAATTACGTACTCCCGTCACAGCGGTGGAATTGATTTCTTCAGCCCTGGTGGCCGGAGCGGAAGACCCGGAAACAGTACGCCATTTTGCGGACCGTCTAGCCCAGGAATCAAAACGTTTAGCGCGCCTCACCGAAGACATGATGGCTTTGGCTAAAGCCCAAGATCAAGATTCGAGCCGATTTACCATGGTTCGCGTGCGTGAAGTGTTACAGGAAGCGGCCGCCCGGCACCGCACCACCGCTGAAGAAGCCGCCACCGAGGTAACCGTGTCCGCCCCTGACGGCACCACCGTGCACGGTGATCGGGATGCACTGATCACGGCGGTAGATAACTTGATCGCCAACGCCGTGGCTTATTCCCCGGCCGGTAGCCGGGTGGATGTGACTGGCCGGGTGGATTCCAGTGAAATAGTGATCAGCGTGGCTGACCAAGGTATTGGGATTGAGGCGTCTGAACAAGAGCGAGTATTTGAACGCTTTTACCGCACGGATCAGGCCCGGGACCGGCGTACCGGTGGCACCGGTTTGGGTTTAGCCATAGTGCGGAACACTGTGAGTGGTCACGGCGGTAGGGTGACGGTGGTTTCAGAGGTCGGGGTTGGATCTACGTTCACCATTCGCTTGCCCCGGCCGGTAACGAAAGGGACGGTATGACCGAGTTGCTGTTGGTGGAGGATGATCAAACCCAGCGGGAAGCACTGGCTTTTCTGTTGGGGCGGGAAGGCTACCAGGTGCGGGCGGTAGCGGATGGCGGTGCCGCCATGCAGCAGTTTGAACACCACGAACCGGAATTGGTGTTGCTAGATCTGATGATCCCAGTGTTACCGGGGACTGAGGTTTGCCGCCGGATTCGCCTGACTTCCGACGTGCCCATCATTATGTTGACCGCTAAGTCCGACGAGGCCGATATTGTCTTGGGTCTGGAGTTGGGGGCCGACGACTACGTCACTAAGCCCTATTCCACTTTAGAATTACTAGCCCGATGCCGCCGGGCTTTACGGCGCCATCGGGCCGTGACTGCTGCTCCGGGCGGGGGAGCAGACGAGGATTCTCTTGGCGTGATTGAAGTCAGTGGAGTTCGCCTTGACCCCGAGCGTCACCGGGTTTGGGTAGACGGTGCTGAAGTGGCGCTACCGCTACGAGAGTTCTCCCTTCTAGAACAGCTGATGGAACACGCCGGCCGGGTATTGACTCGCACTCAACTATTGGACCGAGTTTGGGGCGCAGACTTCTTTGGGGACACCAAAACCTTGGATGTGCACATTCGGCGCCTACGTTCCCGTATTGAGTCCAACCCCGCCCGCCCCCAACGTCTGGCCACAGTGCGGGGTTTGGGTTACCGCTTCGAAGAACTCTAAGCCCGCGCTGGAATACCAGCTTTTAGAGGAACCAACCAAAACCGAGCGGCGGTTTTTCTTCAACAACAGCGCTATATCCTCCGGGGTCCCGGCCTAGCCTGGAGGTACTCTATAAAAATTTTGCGCTCCTACCGCACTGAAATAACCCAAGGAGAACCATGACTGTAGTACCAGCAGTACCGCTACCAGCCGCCCGCAACAATTTAGTTTTCGCTGAGCTATGGGGCCGTTCTCGGGTCAAGGATGCCGTTTGGGTGACTGCTGGAGCGGCTTGGGTGGCACTGCTGGGGCAGATTTCTATTCCGTTGGGCTTTACTCCGGTACCGTTGTCTTTAGGTACCTTCGCGGTGTTAACAGCTGGTACCGCGCTCGGAGCCACCCGGGGAGCCGCCGCTATGGTGTTGTTTTTGGTAGCGGGCTGGGCTGGAGCACCCGTGTTCGCGGGCGGCCATTCCGGCATCGGTTTACCCACTACGGGTTATGTACTGGGCTATGTAGCAGCAGCCGCTTTAGCCGGCAGAGCGGCTCGGCGGGGCCAA
>JAISMT010000060.1 GCA_031276585.1 Bifidobacteriaceae bacterium | reverse complement strand
CTGTGCAATTAGGGGGGCGGGAATTAGCGGAACTTTCGGACCGCGAGCTGACCCGGCTCCGGCGTCAACATGTGGGCTTCTTGTTTCAAGCTTTCAACCTGCTACCCACTTTTACCGCCCGGCAGAACATCTTGCTACCGCTGGATTTAGGCGGCCAAGCACCGGATCCGGAATGGTGGAACACGGTGGTGGAAGCTTTGCGGTTGGAGGACCGTCTGGAGCATTTGCCTGCCCAAATGTCTGGTGGGCAACAGCAAAGGGTGGCTCTAGCCCGAGCCGTGATTACCCGCCCCGACGTAGTGTTTGCTGACGAACCTACCGGAAACTTGGATAGCCGTACCGGCCAGGAAGTATTGAGTTTCTTGCGGCGTTCGGTACGCGAGCTGAACCAGACCGTGATTATGGTGACGCACGACCCGGCGGCGGCAGCCTACGCCGAACGGGTAGTGCTGCTAGCAGATGGCATGGTGGCAGGAGAAATACTGCATCCCACCCGTGAATCCGTCCTCAATGCTTTGGACGAGATGACTTTGGTTTCTACGGTCTGAGGAGACGCTTTATGTTGCGGTTTACGCTGCGCCAAATGCGGGCCTCGGTGCGGAACCTGCTGGCCGCTGGTTTAGCCATCATGGTGGCCAGCGGATTCATTGCCGCAGCTTTGGCTGGTTCCGATGTAGCCAGCCAGACGTTGAAGAACATTGTGTCCCAACAATTTGCTCAAGCCGACGCCGTGGCCGTAATGGGTGACATTTCTTCGGGGCCGCCACCTCCCTCTGGTGCCGCCGATGCCGCCCGGTCGCTTCCCGGAGTGGCGGATGCTTTTCAACGGTTAGAGGTGACCGGGTTAGTGAGCCGCGACGGAGCCCGCGAATGGGTTTCAGTTTTCACGCTCTCCCCTAACCCTCGTTTCAACGCTTGGCCAGTGGATCAAGGCACTGAGCCAACCAAAGTGAACCAAGTCAAATTGGCGGCATCGTTAGCTGACCGTTTGGACGTTGAGGTGGGAGGCAAACTCACGTTAACGGTAGAGCTTTACACCGAGACCATCACGGTGGCTATAGCGGATCAGCCGGAACTGGAAGACGGTACCGACACGTTGGAAATGGTGGGCGGACACACCACCACTGCCAGCACCGAGTTGCAGGTGACCGGGGTGTTCGATGATCAAGGCCCGTCTTTCTGGCCTCGCCCCCAAATCCTGACCTTAACGGAGACTTTTCAAGAGTTAGGGATATTCAGCGCTGGTCCTTTCAACTACTACACCTCTGACCTGCTTTTAACTTTCGACAACACTACTGACCCGAAACTGGATGCCGATTTCCGCCATCAATTGGCTCAAAGCTTGGCCCAAAACTGGCAAGCTGATCAGTCTCTGGCTGATGTTTGCCCCGAACCATTGCTAGTGGTGGACAGCGAAAACCCGGACTCAGCTAGCCACGAAGACCGGTTCTGTTCGGTACAGGTTTTGGGGGTAGATCAAGCCACTGAGCAAGCCATTACCGCTTTTATGGGGGAGCAAGCCGGTGCTGTAACCGCCGTGGCTTTAGTGTTCGGCACCGTCTCCCTGATGGTAGCCGCCTTAGTCATAGCTAATACTTTCCAAGTCATGGTGGCAGCCCGGACCCGCACTTTAGCGTTGTTGCGTGCCGTGGGGGCTTCCAAGGAGCAACTGCAACATTCGGTGGTGCTGGAAGCCGTTTTTACCGGCTTACTGGCATCTTTAGCAGGAGCTATTGCGGGTTGGGTGGTAATTCGTTTAGCTATCTCGGCTGCTCAGTGGCTTTACCCGGCTATGCCAATCCCGGAAACTTTGGCCCTAATGCCGCAAGACGTGTTGACTTGTGTTGCGGTAGGTACTGGAGCCACCGTGTTAGCTTCTTTAGTCCCTGCCCGGCTCGCCATCCGGGTAACTCCGTTGGAGGCACTACGGCCCCAGGTTTCCCCCCACATGTCCAGCCCCGGCGGCCGCAAACGGTTCATCTGGTCAATGATTTTAGAAGTCACGGGTGGAGTGATGATGGTTGCTGCTGTTTATATGGTGCAGCATCTCCCCGCCGAGCTTCACGGCCGCCCGGTGATTTTAGGCGGTTTGCTAGTAGGGGTGACAGGCGGAGTACTAGCTGGTATCGGCGTAATTCTGGGTGCCGTGTTCTGGTTGCCCCGGCTAGTGGCGGTGGCGGCAGTAGTAGCCCGGCATTTGGGGGGCGGAGCGCGTTTAGCGGCCGCCAATCTGGTACGAAATCCTCTACGCACGTCTGCTACCGCCACCGCTTTGCTGATAGGCACCACACTGGTAAGCGGCATGTTGGTGAGCGCCGCTTGCATCAACCGAACTTTAGACCGTCAGATTGGTGTGATTGTGCCGGTAGACGCTCAGATCGGCACAGCATCTGGTTCTTTTTACACTCCAGAGGAACTCGAGTCCGTGGATCCAGCGGCCACCTTGGCGGAAAACAAGTTACCCGGTGATTTGATGGAATCAATCCGCAACTTGGAGGGAGTACAAGCTACCGCTACGTTGGTCAACACTTTGGTGGTGATTCCGGATAACACTGGAGCGCCTATCACTTGGGATCTGGTGGGGGTGGATCCCAACCAGCTGAAAAAAGCCATGAACATTGGGGATCTGGCTGATCAGATGGAAGACGGAGTGATCTTGGTCTCAGAGTGGGCTCATCAGTTACTCAACCGGAAGGGGGCACTAAGCGAATACTGGTATGAGGTAGGCAGTGAAGAGCAGAGCTCGTCGCAAAAGTTTCCCGATAGCAGCATGCGGCCGGTTTTCGCGCACGATGGCAAACCGCAGAACATCGAGTTCCGTTACGTTCCCGCTATGGACAGCATTCCCGGCGTTATGACCTTAACCACTCAACATACGGTGGATGCGCTGGGTGGAGGAGCAGCGGTCTCAATGTTTGTGAAAGTGGATGCCCAAGCAGATGCCTCCGGGGTAGTAGATGACCTCACAAACCTGGTTAATGTGGCTTCGGAAGGCCGCGCTGACCATTTCGCAATGCAGGGTGACGCGGTACACCGAGCCGAGAACCGCAAAGCGGTAGACACCATATTGTTGATTGGTTTGGCTCTGTTGGCAGTCTCGGTGGTGGTGGCTTTAATTGGGGTGTCCAATGCCCTTTCTCTTTCAGTATTGGAACGAGCCCGGGAAACGGCCTTGTTGCGGGCCTTAGGCCTGACCCGAGGCCAGACCCGCTGGATGCTCGCCACGGAAGGTATTACTACCGCTGGGGTGGCTGGTTTAGCTGGGGTGGTTTTAGGGGTGGCGTTTGGATGGGTAGGCACCGCATTGGTGTTGGGGGCCTCCAGTGGGTTTGCACTAGCTCTACCGGTATCCCGCTTGGGTCTAGTAGTGGGTTTAGCTCTGTTGGTGGGACTAGCCGCGTCGGTACTACCGGGACGACGAGCCGCCAACATTCCCCCTGCAGCAGTGTTATCACCGTTCCCCAGCCCTGGAGTGTTCTGAACCCAACTAGTGGCAACCTGCTTTAGTGCATGTCACTTTGGATCTACCGGGCCGTGGGCAACGCGATTTCTGGGCTGAAGATGGCGCCACTCTAGAGCAAGTACTCCAAGACCTAGGACTACCTGAAACCGGTCTTTGGGACCATCCCCTTGATCTGCCTCTAATAGATGGGCAACGAGTAAACCAGAAGGTGTCTGGTACCGCCGGAGCT
>JAISMT010000032.1 GCA_031276585.1 Bifidobacteriaceae bacterium | reverse complement strand
GTTGGCGGTAAAGCTTGTTCCAGACAGCTCATAGGGACCTCAGCCTCATATACCACTTTGAACTCACGCGGCAGTTGGTGTTGGTGACCCGGACCCGTGGTGGTGCCCTCAGCGCGGGCTAAACGCTGCACCCAAATTCCTAAGGTACCCAACCGTTCCGCCACGTTGGCGGCCGGTAGAGTTGCTAGATCGCCTAAGGTTTTAATCCCCAAACGGGCTAGTAAATCCAATAGCACATCCAGGTTGGCGCCTGATTCGGTACCACGTAACGCTAACTTTAAGTCTCGTAATGCACGCGGAGCTAGATAGCTTCTGGATTCTCCTGAGGGCACTATTTGCCCGTCCCGGGCCGCCAAGATAGCGGCCAACAAACCGTCAGCTACGCCCACCCAGGCTTCAGCTCCGGTTTGTGCTGCTACCTGGGTCAAGAGGTATTCCGCGAGCGCCTCGTCACTGCCGTAGTAGCGGCTGGCTCCCGCAGCGGGGCAAAGTAACAGCCCAGGACGCAATAGTTCTACCCCCGGAACCAGGGAATGTACTAATGCCGCCACCTTTTCGAATGCCCGGCTGTCCCGCAACGGATCTGCCGGTACCACCTGAGCGGTGGGGCATAAAGCAATAGCGGCCCGCCGTTTCATTCCACTGCGTACCCCGGCCGCCCGAGCAGCGGGACTGGCGGCTTTAACCCGCCGGGTGTCCGCTACTATCACCGGCTGGTCTGCTGTTACAACCCCCGTTAGGATGGCGGCCGCTACGGGCCAGTCCGGTAGCCACACGGCCGCCAACCGGCCGGGTTTCAACCCCATGAGCCCAACCCACCTTTGAATCCCACCTGACAGGCTAAATGCAGTTCCCCAGAGTAGGGCTGGTTTTGCTCCAACCCACCGCTTTGGGTTTGTTTTATCGCTACAGACGCGGCTGCTCCCGGCCATTTACCAGCGGTGATCAAGCGTCCGCCGGTAAAACGCAACCGAGCTTCAATCCGGCGCCGGTCCCCCGCGTTCAACGGCAGACTCCCAGCTACTACCAAACCGTAGGCATCTATCAACCCCGCCAGCACTGATAGAAACTGGGTACCTAAATTTGGCACCACCACGGAGCGGTTCAGAGCTAATCCCGCCTGCTGGGCTGCTAATAACCCGGCGTCCGGTAGGGCTGCTAGAGCTAACCAATCTTCCGGTCCTTGAACTGCGGCGGCCACTGCCCAAAGTGCTGCCCTGGAACCAATGATTTGAGCCACCGTTCCCGGAACTAGCCGAGGTGACACTACGGCGGCGAGTTCTCCCGGGGTGACCGTGAGTTGGTTGGCGTGAAGCTCCTGCCGGGCGGGGTAGCGGTAGCTGAGGTCCAGGTGCTTAGCCTGGAGCCCCGTTTTGGCCTCTGCCAGCTGAAGCGCCCGTTGGGCCTTTAACAGCGGGGATACAGGAGGCGTTTCCGGCGGCCGCACTTGGAGCAAAGCCTGGCTACTTACCACACTACTAACCTCCCTCAAAAATACGCTCGTTCGAATCTCTAGTTAACTACTATTCGTACACCTGTGTCAATTCACGGTTCCGCCTCGAGTAGAGCAATTGGGCGCGTTAAACACCGCGCAAACCACACCAACGCCGCCCCCTTCACCCCGGTGTGGCGCGTAAACTCAGGTTATGGATCTGACACGTCCCCAACCACCGGACCCCTATTCGCTACTCCCCCAAGTACCACCATTCCAACTCACCAGCCAAGATGTTGCTTCTGACCAACCGTTAGCCCTTACCCACGCTCAAGCGGGAGCTAACCTTTCACCCCATTTGGCGTGGAGTGGCTTCCCAGACCAGACCCAAAGTTTTCTGATCAACTGTTTTGACCCGGATGCACCCACACCAGCCGGGTTTTGGCACTGGACATTGGTGAACCTACCCGCAACCATCACTCAATTGGATCGGGGGGCGGGTAACGCCGAGGCGGTGTTCCCGGCTCCGGCTTTCCAGGTTTTGAATGATGGTTCTACTTTGGGTTACACCGGTGCGGCGCCTCCGGCCGGAGATTTTCCGCACCGTTATTTTTTTGCGGTACATGCTTTGGATGTACCTATCTTGCCGGTAGACCCTCAGACCTCCTCCACTGCGGTGGCCTTCAACGCCTTGTTCCATACTCTGGCCCGAGCCGTAATAGTCCCCATTTACCAAGTCAAATAGCAGGTCAAACCCGCAAAACAGTAACCCGCAACGGATAAGCTAGGCCACGCCAACAACCGGCAGCCAGTAACCGCTGGCCGGATAGCCAAACTAGGTTGACCCGCCCGGAGCGGTATGCCCTTTACCGAGCCGCCGGGTATCTAGTCCCATAGAACGCTACAGCGGCAGCAGCGGCCACGTTGAGGGAGTCAACTCCCCGCGCCATCGGAATAGCCACTTGTACGTCTGCCAAACCGGTGGCGTGAGCGGTCAACCCGTCCCCTTCGGTGCCCACCATGATGGCCAACCGTTCCGGCAACTGTAACGAAAACTGGTCTAGCGGCACGGCGTCATCGGCTAATACCATGGCTGCCACTTGCCAGCCGGATTGCCGTAACGTTTCTAAAGCCCCTGGCCAAGGGTCTATCCGGGTCCAGGGAACTTGAAACACTGACCCCATGGAGACCCGCACTGAACGCCGGTAAAGCGGGTCCGCGCAACGCGGGGTTACCAATACCGCGTCTACTCCCAGCCCCGCAGCGGAACGGAAAATAGCGCCCAGGTTGGTGTGGTCTACCACATCTTCAACAATGGCAATACGCCGGGCGTTAGCCACCACTTCCAGCCACGGGTTTAGGAGGGGACGGCGCATAGCGGCGATGGCGCCCCGGTGGACGTGGAAACCAGTCACGGCCCGTAATAACTCCGGTTCGGCCACATAGACCGGAATGGTGGAAGGCAAACGTTGCAGCAACTCCGCTAACACTTCCACCCATTTGGGTGCCATTAACAAAGAGAAAGGCTCCAGCTGGGCGTCCAAAGCCCGGCCTATCACCTCGGCACTTTCAGCCATGAACAGACCCCGCTCTGGTTCGAGCTGCCGCCGCAGCGCCGCATCGGTGAGTCCGGTGTAGGCCTCCAAACGGGGATCAGTCGGGTCCGTGATGCGAATTATCACCCGCCCAGGTTAGTACCTTCAGGATGTGGGAAAATCGGTAGGAGTTACCCGCTTGATCAAACCCAAAGGAGTGGAAAATGAGCCAGGGAATTGCTTTCGGTGTGGATATTGGCGGTTCCGGAATCAAGGGAGCGCCGGTGGATCTAGCTACTGGTTCCCTAACCGAACCTCGCCTCAAGATCCCTACCCCCCAGCCTTCGACACCGGAAGCTGTACTGGCGGTAATTGGAGAACTCTTGGACCACTTTGACTTGGATCCGGAAGTGCCGGTGGGGATCTCCTTCCCTGGCCCCATAGTGCAAGGCAAAGTGGCGTGGATGGCCAATTTGGATCAATCCTGGGTGGGGGCTGATCTAGCCCAAACCATCAAGGCAGGTACCGGAAGAGAAGTCACCGTAGTGAACGATGCCGACGCCGCCGGTTACGCTGAAGTGGCTTTTGGCGCCGCTAAAGACCACCCCGGTTCAGTAGCAGTAATGACCTTAGGCACCGGCATTGGAGTGGCTCTGATTACCGGTGGCAGACTGTGGCCTAACGCCGAATTAGGCCACCTGACGGTGAACGGCCGGGATGCTGAAACTTGGGCGGCCGCTTCCGCCCGGGAACGCGAAGGGTTGAGTTGGGCTAAGTGGGCCCGGCGTCTGCAGCGTTATTTCACCGAAGTAGACCGGTTACTGTGGCCTGATCTGTTTGTGGTGGGTGGGGGTATTTCCCGTAAACATGAAAAGTTTCTACCCCTGTTGGACCTGCGTCCTCCCATTGTGCCAGCGGTGCTACGTAACACGGCCGGCATTGTGGGTGCTGCAGCGGTAGCGGGCCGCGCCATCGCCGCCAATTAGGGCAGTCGAAACCAGAACTCATCTCAGAGACTTCTTCACTGCAATCAGATTCTTCACCGGAACTCAGGGGAGAAAAAATTCGACCCGAAGGTCAAATTCGCCCTCTCCTTGAGGTGGAAACGGATGAGCCGGCCTGTAAGCCGGGTTCTGTCATTCAAGACGGCCATCCATCTAGGACCCTTGTTGCCAGGGGCCTCCAGCGGCCTACCCGGCGGTAAGGGCGAGCTACCCGCCGCCTGTCTGGCCTTGCTCCGGGTGGGGTTTGCCTAGCCACCCGGGTCACCCCGGGCGCTGGTGGTCTCTTACACCACCGTTTCACCCTTACCGCACTTAAGTGCGGCGGTTTGTTTTCTGTGGCACTTTCCCGCAGGTCACCCCGGGTGGGTGTTACCCACCACCCTGCTCTGTGGAGCCCGGACTTTCCTCGCCGGGTCCGGTGGGACCCGCCGCGGCCGTCCAGCCGACTCATCCGGCAGTGAGCCTAGCACGGGGCTACGGTGCGGTTGGTACAAACCACTTCGGTATGTCCCAAGTCCCAGAAACGCAACAGGTTAAGAGAGGCGGGGGCCACCCGGAAGGTAAACCAAGCTTCCGGTGGGGCACCTAAGGCCACGCCGATGGCGGCACGAGTCACCATAGCGTGGGTTACTACCACTACGGTTTGCCCAGCGTATTGCCCCACCACGCGGCTCAACGCCACTTTGATGCGCTGGCCTAATTGGTGGCGGGACTCGCCCCCACCCGGCGAGAAGTGGGGATCTTGATACCAAGACACCACTCCCCCAGGCCAGGTGGCCTCCACCTCAGCTTTGTCCAAGCCGTCCCATTGCCCAAAGTCTTCTTCCGCAAAACTAGCCTCTAGCTGCGGTTTTAAATCCAATGCGGCCGCGAACGGCGCTGCTGTTTCTTGGGTGCGAGCGGTGGGGGAGACTATTAATGCCGAGGGCGATTCCAAACCGTACCAAGGGACTTCCAGCATACGGGTCAGTTCTAAGGCCGCCGCTTGAGCTTGAGCTACCCCGGATTCGGAAAGCGAAGGCCCCGGTGCTGTTCCCCCTGCAAAAACATCCCGGCCAGTGCTTACGGACATGCCGTGGCGTACCAAGATCACGGTAGTAGCCGGAGTGCTTACCCCGATCTGGCGTTGGGTACCGGAGGCTGTTTGCTGAGCTTGGTGGACGGCAGCAGCCAACCCTACCGAGGCTGCTGGGACTTCTGTGTCTGCAAGCCTTGCTGTTTGAGCCGCGACGGTTGGGCTAGCTGAAGTTGGCGCAATGGTTGGCGCCACCGTTGACCCGGGCGTAACGGTTGGTGTTGGTGTACTCCCTCCGGGAGAGGGCGTGTCCTGATGCACTACACCCTTAGTGTCCATGGCTTGGTTGGCTAAAGCATCGGCAGCCTGGTTTTGAGCCCGGGGTACCCAAGTGAATTGGACCGAGCGCCCTCTCAGCAACGTACGGGCTTGAGCCGCCAAAGGCTGAAGGTCCGGGTGTTTAATCTTCCAGACCCCTGCCATTTGGTTGACCACTAGTTTGGAATCCATCCGTACTTCCAACGCTGCAGCCGGGTCCACTTCCTGGGCGGCTTCCAACCCGGCAATCAAACCGGAATATTCAGCCACGTTGTTGGTGACGGTCTCCCCCAGGTAGGCGGCCCGTTCCGCTAACACGGCACCAGTGGCAGCATCCCGCACTAACGCGCCATAACCAGCGGTTCCCGGGTTACCGCGCGAACCACCATCGGCTTCCACTATGAGGCGGGTATAGGTCACAGGCCGGAGTCCTCGCCCCGTACCAAAATGCGGGTGCATTCCTCGCAACGAGCCACATCATCTGGTTCTAGTTTGCGAATAGCGGAAAGGTCCGAGGCGTTCAGATCAATTCCACAGCCTTCGCAGCGGCGTTGCACTAAAGCCGCTGCCCCCACCCCGCCTAGGCGCTCTCGCAAGCGTTGATAGAGCTGCAACAGTCCGGCGTCGAGGCCGGTTGCTAGTTGGTCCCGGAGGGTTTTTTCTTGGGCGGCCGCAGCGTCGATCTCCGCCATCTGTACCGCTAAAGCAGATTCCAGCTCAGTTTCTTGTTGCGTCAACTGAGCTACCTTGCTTTCCAACTCAGATTGACGGGCCTGAGCCTGTTCCGCCAGCTCCATCTGCTCCAAAGCCGCTTCTTCTAATACCCCGTGCCGCCGTACTAAGACTTCGATTTCTTGTTGCAGCGACACTAGTTCACGGGACGTACCGCCACCGGAATCCAACCGTTCTTGGTCTCGCTGGCGGCGTTCCTCCACCTTGGTCATCTCGTCTTCCACCCGGGTCAGGTCCCGCCGTACCTCGGCGGCCGCCAGTTTGGCTTCCTCTACGTCTTCCCGCAACCCGGTCAGCTCTTGGCGCACCGCGGTCAACTGCGCTAACTCCGGCAGTCGGTTCCGTTTGTGCCCCAACTGATGCAAAGCCGTGTCATGGGCTTGGACCTGAAGCAGCGTGGTTTGATCTGCAGCTGGTGCTTTCACTGGGTTCTCCTTTCCACCCGGGCCGTCCATGGATCGGCCACTTCGCTATTGACCCAGGCCACCACCTTAGCCCCCTGCGCTCTTAATTCGCTTTCTAAGATCCGGGCAGCTCGTTCTAGCCAGGCCCATTCGGAAGCCGAGTGGGAAACATCTAACAAGAAGGGCCGGCCGGAACCGCTAAATTGGGCGGCTTCCCGGGCTTCTAGGGCCGGGTGGTGCCTAAGATCGGCAGTAACGTAAACGTCCACTTGGGCGGCGCGCACGGCATCGAACAACGAGTCCCCAGCTCCCCCCACTACTGCTACCCGCTCTACTAAAGCCCGGGGGTCTCCCGCTATCCGCACCCCGTGTTGGTTAGGTGGCAGCCAGTCAGCTAACCGTTGCGCCAGGTCCAGTAACGGCTCTGGCTTTGGGAGACGTCCTACCCGGCCGATGCCGACCGTAGGGTCACCAGCATGCGGCACCAAAGGCACTAGATCAGTTAGGTTCAAACCTTCAGCGAGAGCATCCGCTACGCCGCCGGTGGCAGAGTCAGCATTGGTGTGGGCGGTGTAAAGCGCCACTCCCGCTCGGATTAAACGATGCACAATGGCCCCCTTGAAGGAGGTGGCCGCTACCGACGAGACGGGACGCAACAACAACGGGTGGTGTACCACCAACAGATCAGCTCCCCATTCGATGGCCTGGTCAACGGCTCGCAACGTGGGGTCCACTGCTAAAGCGATGCGCGTTACCGGTGCGTCTGGATCACCACAGACCAATCCAATCTGGTCCCAATCTTCTTTCAAAGCTGGTGGATACAAGCGGTCCAGCAGGCTCACAGCCCCAGCGACGGTAGCGTTCATAGGGATCTCCTCAGATAGGTTTTACTGTAACTAGCCGGTGTTAGACGAACCAACGCTGAGGTGCTGTTCGATTTCATATTCAAGTATCTCTAGCTCTCGAGCATTTTTACTGACAAAGGAACGTTGGCGGACCCGGACCAGCAGTGCGCGTCCTTTTTGACTACGGGTATACAACAACTTGAAATGGCCTAGGCGCTTACCCAAGTACTCTTCCAGAGTGCGGGCCTTCGCGGCTGTGGCAACGAATTTAGGGGCCGCGAAGCAGTCTGCGGTAACCGGCTGCTGTCGGAAGCGGCGGTAGCGAATTATTAAATGCGGTGCCCACCAAAGCGTGAACGGAACCATCCTCTAAGTACTCTTGCGTTTGCCTCAATACGTCAGCTTGGTAAGGGCGGAATTCGCCCCGGAAACTGAGAGCAGCCAAAGCGCCGGGTGCCATAGTGGTTTACTGCCCTTAGTGCTGGTCAGCTCAACAACGAGCGATCAGCCATTTGCCCTTTGACCGCCGCGAAACGGTCCATCAAGTCCGCCACGGTAGTGCGGCGTTTTTGGGCGGCATCCAGTTCCAAAATGATTTCACCCTCGTGCATCATGAGCAGGCGGTTGCCCACTCGCAGAGCCTGGGACATGTTGTGGGTCACCATCAAAGCTGTGAGCTTGCCCTCTGCCACCACCTTCTGCGTTAAATCAGTAACCAACTCAGCCCGGGCCGGGTCCAAGGCAGCGGTGTGTTCATCCAGCAAAATAATCCGAGGATTAGTAAAAGAAGCCATGAGCAGTGATAACGCTTGCCGTTGACCACCAGAAAGCATGCCCACCCGGGTCCGTAACCGCTTCTCCAAACCCAGACCCAGCACTTCTAGTTCTTCCCGGAAACGGGCCCGGCGGCGTCGATTAACACCCGGCCCCAAACCTCGTCTGGCTCCGCGAGTCAAAGCTATCGCCATGTTTTCTTC
>JAISMT010000215.1 GCA_031276585.1 Bifidobacteriaceae bacterium | reverse complement strand
GGAGGTGTTTTCTTTTCAGGTAAGGACAGCGTGACGTAGCCATGGGCTTTCTCCTTCGTCTTGGGCTTGTGCGCACCCCATCAGAGCACGCTCCTACCCCATGCTACGGCTATATAGCCCCATTAGGGGGTTTGAAGTGACAGTCTTTTTTCAATCAACCGATGTCACATGGGAGGATAGGCCCATGCAAGCGATTATTCACACCAATATGGGCGATATCCGCCTTGACCTTTTCCCCGAATCTGCTCCTGAAACCGTGGCCAACTTCACAGGTTTAGCGGACGGATCTAAACCTTGGGAGGATCCACGGACCGGCAAGTCTGGACAGGGAGCTCTCTACCAAGATGTGGTGTTCCACCGGGTGATAGAAAACTTCATGATCCAAGGCGGTGACCCCGAAGGAACCGGCCGGGGTGGTCCCGGTTACACCTTTGATGACGAGATTGACCCCGCTCTGACCTTTACTCGCCCCTACCTGTTGGCTATGGCGAACGCAGGCAAAGTAGGCGGCCGTGGCACCAACGGTTCACAATTTTTCATCACATTAGCTCCCACCACCTGGTTGAACGGAAAGCACACCATTTTTGGTGAAGTAGCAGACCAACGTTCTAAGGACGTGGTAGACAGCATCGGACAAGTTGCTACTGGCCCCAATGACCGTCCCTTAGACCAGGTGGTGATCCAATCGGTGGAAGTTCTGCCGTGACCACGCCGGCCCCGGGTTACCAGGCCGGCGTAGGACCCACTTGCCCCCAACATCCCGGCAGCCGTGCTCTGGTGCGCTGTCAACGGTGTGGGCGGCCGGTTTGTCCCGCTTGCCAGGTTCCCGCGGCCGTAGGCGTCCAATGCCCTCAATGTGTTCAAGCCGGCTCCCGAGCGCGACCTATGTTGCGTTCGGTGCTGGGGGCACCGCTTACCCAAGGCACGCCTGCCATAACCATTGGGGCCATAACACTGTGTTTGGTGACTTTTTTAGCGCAGCTAGCTACCCGGGAACAGCTAACCCAGGATTGGATCTTGGCGCCGGGGCTAGTGTGGCACCAGCCTTGGCGGATGGTGACAGCCGGCTTTCTCCACGCTAACTGGATTCATCTGGGGCTTAACCTCTATTGCCTGTGGGTGGTAGGCGGATTCGTGGAACGTTTAGTGGGACGTTGGCGATTCGCTGCCCTATATCTAGGTTCGATGTTGGGGGGACATGCCGCAGTCTTGGTTTATTTCCGGTTGTTTGATTTCACTTACGGGGGTGCTCTGAGTGGAACCTTGGGGGCCTCAGGAGCTGTGTTCGGCGTATTTGGGGCGGCGTTGATATTAGCCCGGCGCCTAGGCGGAGATGTGCGCGGAATCGCCACTGTGATTGCCCTCAACCTAGTAATTGGATTTATGGGGGCGAACATCTCTTGGCAAGGTCACTTGGGGGGGTTGTTGTTGGGCGGAGCTATAGCTGCTGTTTACGCATATGCTCCACCCCGAAAACGGCAGCTCTATGCGGTACTCGCAGTTAGCGGGGTTTTACTCCTGGTGGGATTGACTGTGGTGCTGACTGTGGGCTTGATCTAAGCAGTTCAAGGGGCCAACAGGCCAGTTATCCACCGCATGGCTGTGGATAAGAACTAACAGCTGTGGAAAACTACGTCTGGTCTAATTACAAGGCTGTAGTTCTCCCCAGAGTTATCCCCGCCTGTGTATAACCCTAGCCCCCACTGGAGACACTTGGTCTCGGAAACTTTGCCATTTGAGCCGACTTTCCCCTACTCGGGGTCCCCGCAAAAGATCTGAGCGGAGCGAAGAGATTTTGTGGGGTGAGCTACTCGGGGTCCTCGCAAAAGATCTGAGCGCAGCGAAGAGATTTTGTGGGGTGAGCTACTCGGGGTTCCCGCAAAAGATTCGATCAACGGGAGAAAATTTTGCGGGGCCTTCTAGGAGCGTAGACGTTATACCTACGGTTGGTGCACCCCGTGTTGATTCGGGACCGCAACACGCGGCAGGACCAAAGAAACGGCAGAAGACAAGCATCATTGATGATTTAGACCACTTTGGGCCTGAAACTTTGCCATTTGAACCGAGTTTTCCCATCCTCGGAGTGGGTTACCGCTGTTCAACGCCAACCGGCGGTCATACCAAAGCCGCCTAAAATCAACCCAAACCCCACCGCTAAGTTCCACGCCCCAATGGCCTCAATGGGTAACGCCCCACTAGATAGGTAGTACACCACTACCCAGACCAAACCCAACAGCATTACCGCCACCATCACCGGTGCCCACCAACTAGGCGAAGGCTTGGGTGCCACGGGAACGGGCGGGGGCATATAGGTTTGCTTCTTCTTACGACGCGACCTGGATTCCGGCACCTTCGGTTCTCCTAAGTAATTTATTGGGTGATTCTCCCTAGTTGGCCCTTACGAGCGCCCCAGTGAGGAACAGCTTAAACGGTTATCTTGTTACAGGGTACAGAACGCACGCAACAGAAGAGGGGGCGGAACCAGGTGACTAAGCTACGCAACAGTGCCAACCAGGCTCTCTCAGTTGGATTAGTGGCGGTGTTAGCTGGAGTTTTATTCACTTGGAATGTGCAATCTGCTCCAGATTCTGATCTTAGAGACTCACCAGGTTTACGTGGCATGGTAGCCGCCCGGGACCGCCAGGTACAACGCCAAGAGCAAGACCAAAGCCGTCTAGCAGAGCAGGTGGCAGCTCTGATGGCGCAAGCTGGGCAAACCGCCCAAGAGCAAGACCCAAACCTAGCTTTGGCAGCGGGAGCGGTGGAAGTACACGGACCAGGAGTAACCGTACTGTTGGATGATTCCAAAACAGTGGTTGACGTATTAGCTGATTCGGCTACTACCCCTTCTGACCGTTTAGTTCATCAACAAGACATTGATGCTGTAATGAATGCTTTGTGGGCTGGCGGCGCACAAGCCATGGCGGTACAAGGGCACCGCATTACTTCAGCCACCGTAGTCAAATGCGTAGGCAATGTAATCTTGGTGGCTGGAAGGGTATATTCTCCGCCTTACCAGGTGAGCGCCATCGGACCTGCAGAAAACTTACGGGCCCAGCTTGATGCCGCCCCTGCTTTGGTGGCCTACCGTGAACGTGCCAACCGTTTAGGGTTGACCTGGACCGTGACCGAGGAGAAAGATCTAACGATGAGCCCCGACCTGGCTGCGACTTCCCGTTTGCGGTATGCCCAAGCGTTGAAGCCCGCGTCCCGGCCCGGAGAGGAGAGCAAACCATGACCGCACCTCAGGTCCCACCGCCTACCACCGGCTCGCAATTCGAGCCTCTTCTGCCACCAACTCTCAGAGGTGAAAGCCCCGTAGTACCTGCTCCAGGTACGGCACCAGCTTCACCGTGGGCTGCACCTAGTATTTTGTCCTCCGTAACGGAATCCTCTGCGCCAGCCTCAAATAGTTCTAATCCAGCCCCCTGGCCACCGGTACCAGGATCAGCACCTGAAGTCGCTCCCTATTTGGTTGCTCCCGCAACGGCCGCCGCGTCAGCCTCTGCAACCGCAACAATGCAATCCCCAGCAATTTGGGCTTCCGCGCCCGCAGCAATGACACCAACACCAGCTACTACACCAACACCCAATTCACCAACACCTCCGCCTACATCTTCTACGCAAGAATTACCGTTGGCGGTACCACCACCCGTCTGGCCTACTGCTCCAACCACACCCATTGAAAGCCGCCGCGTACGCACTGAAAAGCGCAAAAAAAGGTCAGTGGCTGGCGTTGTGGGTGTAATAGGTGAATTGTTAATCACGTTAGGGGTATTACTAGGGTTATTTGTGGTGTGGGAATTAGTTTGGACCGATGTTGAAGCCAACCAGGAAGCCCGCGGGATAGTTCGCACAATTCACGAAAACCCCAAATGGGTGGAACCGCCGGCAGATTCACCGTATGCCAAACACTATGACCCCGCGGTCTATGCGCCGCCAGTGGATCAAGACCCGTTAGCCACCCCTAGTTTTGGTGATTCCTGGGGCACTTTACATGTCCCCCGGTGGGGTTTGGAATACAACGTACCCATAGTGGAAGGCACTGATCGGGTAAAAATCCTAAACAAGGGGTTGATCGGCCACTATGAAGGTACGGAAAGCCCAGGACGAGTGGGTAACTTTGCCACTTCAGCACACCGAACCACCTACGGTAAACCCTATAACCGAGTAGCAGAACTGCAGATCGGTGATTCGTTGATTGTTGAAACCGCACAGTATTACTTTGTGTACAAAATGTATGAAACTGAGATTGTCTACCCCAAGGATGTACGTGTTATTTGGCCGGTCCCGAACCAGGAGGGTGCGGTTCCCACTAAACGTATTATTACCTTCACGACTTGCCACCCCATGTTTTCAGCCGCGCAACGTTTTGTGGTGTGGGGAGAACTAGAGTATTGGGCCGATAAGTCTGAGGGCCCATTAGAAGAACTGGTACCTCAGGGCTGAGCTGGGTATAAAGGAGCACAATATGTATGGATGGTTGTGGCGGCATACTCCAGGGCCGTGGTTTGTTAAGCTTTTTTTGTTTGTTGCCGTAGCAGCTGCAGTAGTAGCGGCTTGTTTTTTGTACCTATTCCCGTGGGCTTCCCCCTTATTGCCCTTCAACCGGGTAACGATTGAGCAAGACGGGACCACCATTGTGACCGTTACCCAGACCGCTACTCCCCCAGCGCCTGATGACGCCGCCTCACCACCGGTGGAAGATCCCGCTGAACTTCCCGGAGATGACTCAGCAGCGGAGCCAGTTCCACCTTCCGGACCATAATCCGGTACCTTTTGGGTGGATTACTAATATTAGTATAGACCGGACTAATTATTTAGGTGAAATGTTGATCTAGTTCCACCTTTACTTATATTGAAACATTAGCGGCGCTTTTTACTTTCAAAGCTGACTATACGGTAGCATTCGGGGCATGACTGATCCGAATGTTTCATCTTCGCCGGATTCTGTACCTCCTCAGCAGGACCAGCAATCCGTTCCACCTCAACCTTTTCCTACCGTTCCTGAAGTTAACGCTCCCGCCCCATTCCCA
>JAISMT010000213.1 GCA_031276585.1 Bifidobacteriaceae bacterium | reverse complement strand
GGCTCTGTGAATGGGAAAAAAGAGGGCCGTAACCGGGTAACCGTGTCCGGTGCAAACATGGCCTGCGCCAAGTGGTCCAAGGTGCCGCGCAGATGCGCCATAGTCAAACCCCGGTCTACCGCCAAGCCTTCCACCTGGTGAAACACAGGGGTGTGGGTGGCGTCTAACTCGTCTGTGCGGAAAGTTTTACCGGGTACCGCCACATAGCAGGGCACCCCTTGATTCAGTAGCACCCGGGCTTGTACTGGACTGGTGTGGGTGCGGAGCACTAAACCCGAACCGGGTGGGTCTATAAAAAAGGTGTCTTGCATTTGGCGGGCTGGGTGATCCGGTCCAAAGTTAAGCGCATCAAAGTTGAACCATTCGGCTTCCACCTCTGGCCCTTCAGCAATGGTCCAACCCATGGCGGTAAACACATCCGCGATCCGCTCTTGCATCAATTCCAAGGGCTGGCGAGCGCCTTGCGGGCTACGACTAGTGGGGAGGGTCACATCCACTGCTTCAGTAGCTAACCGCTCCGCTTGAGCTTGCTCCTCCAGTTCCCGCTGGCGGGCGTCCAAAGCCTGAAACACACGCTGTTTCACTGCCCCCATGTTTTTCCCGGCTTGAGCCCGGTCCGGGCCCGGTAGCTGTTTGATGGCGCGATTCGCTTGCGTCAGAGCGCTTTGTTCGCCGGTGGTTTCGCGCCGCACCTGGGCTAATTCTGCCAAATTAGCAGCGCCTTGCGCCGCGGCTACCGCGGCCTGGGCTAATTTCTCCAACCCGGGCGCATCTAAGGGGGATACTGGTTCAGACACAAAGGGAATTGTTTCACAGAGCAGTAAAAGCGATGGCTCAACCCGCTGTTCACCGGTAACCTTGGGGACCGTGTCACAAGTAGCCGGTCTCGTCGCCTCCCCGCCCAACACTCATTGGGTTTTAGCTTTGTCTTGCCCCGACGGTCCGGGAATTGTGCATGCTGTGTCTGGAGCTTTGGCGGCCATCGGCGGTAATATCACCGAATCGCAGCAATATGGTGACCCGGAATCGGGCCGCTTCTTCATGCGCGTACAGGTGGAGGGCCCCAGCGACCGCAAGGTGCTCGATGCCGTGATTTTGCCAGTGGCGGAACGGTTCGGCATGTCTTGGCGGTTGGATACGGTGGGACGGCCGGTGCGGACCTTAGTTTTGGTGTCTAAGGCGGGCCACTGCCTGCTGGATCTGTTGTACCGTCAGGCCCAGGAGCGCCTACCGGTCAGCATTGTGGCGGTGGTATCCAACCACACTGATCTGGAACCAGCCGCCCAGTTTTATGGTGTTCCCTTCCACCATGTACCTGTCACCCCCGAGTCCAAAGCGGAAGCTGAAGCCGAGTTAAAAGAATTAATCACCCAGTTGGATGTGGAGCTGGTGGTCTTGGCGCGGTACATGCAGATCCTCTCGGAAGATCTCTGCGATTTTTTGGAGGGGCGTGCCATCAACATCCACCATTCCTTCCTGCCTTCTTTCAAAGGGGCCCGTCCTTACGCTCAAGCTCACGCTCGAGGCGTCAAACTGATTGGTGCTACCGCTCATTATGTGACTGCTGCCCTGGATGAAGGCCCCATCATTGAGCAGGACGTAGAGCGGGTAGACCATTCCATCTCCGCAGAAGGTTTAGCTCATTTAGGGGAGGATGCCGAGCGCCGCGCTTTGGCCCGGGCCGTACGTTGGCATGCCGAACAGCGGGTGTTGCGTAACGGCCAACGTACGGTGATTTTCCGCTAACCAACGGCTGCCGGGACTAAAGTACCAAGCTGCCTTTCGCGTCCGTCCAGTAGAGGTAACGATTTGGACTTCCCATCTGGGAGCGCTTGCATTACTCGACGCAAAGAGAGATGGTGGTGGGGAGGCTAAGAGCCCATCATCAATGAATTCCCTACAGCAAAGACGCGGAAGGAAGGCAAATGAGAAACACCCGAGTACTGGCGGCTGTTGGCGCTGCCACGCTGATCCTAGGTTCGTTGGCGGCCTGTGGCAGCAAGGACAACGGAGGCGGTTCCAAGAAATCAAGTCCCGAAGTGGAGGTGTTCACTTGGTGGACTACGGGTTCCGAAGCTCAAGGTTTGGAAGCTCTTCAAGGGGTATTGAAAGACAAATACCCTGACCTGAAATTCATCAATGGCGGTACCGCCGGAGGTGGCGGTAGCGCTAAGGACGTACTGATCAGCCGCATGGCGGCCAACGATCCACCGGACTCTTTCCAAGCCCACGCTGGGGCTGAGATGATGGACTACATCGAATCGGGGCAGGTGCAGGACGTGGGCGGGCTCTACGATGAGTTTGGTTTGAACGAGGCTTTCCCCGCCGATCTACTGGATTTGGTAACCAAAGACGGAGCCAAATACTCCATTCCCACCAACGTGCACCGCGCCAATGTGCTCTGGGGTTCGGTGGATGTGATTAAAGCGGCAGGGTTAGACCCCACCGCCATCACCTACCAGAGCTATGACGAGTTCATGGCCGCGTTGGACAAGATCAAAACTGCGAGTCCCGATGTAGTACCGCTGGCCATTGGCGGTACCTGGACCCAAGTGCATCTCCTGGAAACGGTGCTGATTGACGTGTTAGGGCCTAAGGCTTACAACGGGTTGTGGGATGGCTCTACCGACCCAGCTGGTTCCGAAGTAGGCCAAGCCTTAGCCACTTTTGAAAAACTGTTGGGTTACACCAACCAAGATTCCGAAGGTGAAGAGTGGGATTTCGCTACTCAGAAGATGATTGACGGTAAAGCCGCTTTCTCGGTGATGGGCGATTGGGTTCCAGCGCAATTTGATGAACAAAAACAAGAACTGGGCACCGATTGGGTTTGGGCTCCCGCGCCCGGCACCGATGGCGTGTTCGATTTCTTAGCTGACTCCTTCACTCTGCCGGTGGGTGCTCCACACCCCGAGGGAGCTAAACAATGGCTAGATACCATCGCTTCAGCCGACGGGCAAAAAGCCTTCAACAAGATCAAGGGCTCCATTCCGGCCCGTACCGACGTTGACTTGGGTGAATTTAGCCAATACCAGCAGGATGCCGCCAAA
>JAISMT010000171.1 GCA_031276585.1 Bifidobacteriaceae bacterium | reverse complement strand
CCCCGGATGATGTCAAAGCTTTGGCCTTACCTACTTTGCGGCACCGGAGTCAAATGCGCAGTGAAGCGGAAACTGAGGGCGCGAACCCAGAAACGGTCTTGGCTTCCATTCTGGCCACTGTTTCGGTTCCCCGCTGAAACCATGGTTCTGGGTTGGCGGTTCCCGGCTGCTTTGGCTTTGGGTGCAGTACCGGTGATGCTCGCACCAGTGCCGTTAACAGTCTTGGTGTGGACGGCACTGGTGGTGCTGCTGGCCGGGATTGACCTGGTTTTAGCCGTAAGTCCAAATACGTTGCGTTTGGAACGCGGCCACTTGGGATCCATCCGGCTGACCGAGGCGGCCACCAGTGTTTTGACGGTAGTAAACTCGGCCGAACGTAAAGCCCGCTTGCACCTCCGGGATGCTTGGGCGACATCGGCCGGTGTTGACCGGGAACTGCACCGCCTGGAGCTACCGCCGGGTGAGGCGCGGCGAACTGAAGGACAGTTGCGACCGGTGCGCTGTGGTGACTTTACTGCCGACCGGGTCACGGTCCGCTCCTTTGGGCCGCTCGGTTTGGCGGGGCGCCAACGCTCTTTTGAGGTGCCGGGGCGGCTTCGAGTGTTACCAGAGTTCCGTTCCCGCCGCCATTTGCCTTCGCGTTTAGCCCGGTTACGGGAGATGGATGGGCGCACCGCCGCGCAGGTCCGGGGTCAAGGCACCGAGTTTGATTCGTTGCGTGAATACGCATTGGGCGATGACGTCCGGTCAATTGATTGGCGGGCCAGTGCCCGGTCCGAGCATGTGGTGGTACGCACCTGGCGGCCGGAACGGGACCGGCGAGTGTTGATCGTGTTGGACACTTCACGCTGGGCGGCCGGACGCGTGGGAGACCAAACTCGGCTGGAAGCTGGAATCGAGGCAGCGTTGCTGTTGGGGGCGTTGGCCAGTGCTGGCGGCGATCGGGTGGAATTGTTAGCCATTGATCGGGCGGTACAGGCGGTGGCCGTGCCCACGGTGGGGTCCTCAACTATGGCTACTTTGTCTGACCAGCTTGCGGTGGTGGAACCGGCCTTAGTGGAAGCCAATTGGAAGTTGATTGCCGCTCAAATCAACTCCCGTCTGCGACGGCGGGCGTTAGTGGTATTGGCAACTAGTACCGATCCGGCTTTGGTTGAAGTGGGTTTGGCGCCAGTGTTGGAGACGCTGTTGCGCCGCCACGTGGTAATGGTGGCTACCGTCCGTGACCCGAGTGACACGGAACGGCTTTCCCGCCGCAACGACATCGGCGAAGTGTTTCAGGCGGCAGCAGCGGAACGGCGCGGCCTGGCGGTCACTGCTATGGAGAAACACCTGCGATCTATGGGTACCCAAGTGGTGGCCGCCTTACCGGAATCCTTGGCCCCAGCGGTAGCCGATTCTTACCTGGCATTAAAAACAGCGGGCCAGCTATAAGCCCCTTGAGGAGCCGAAACTTTGGAAGCTAAACTCCCCACCTGGTACCGCCACTGAGAGGTTAGGCGAATGAACGGCCCAAATTGACGTGGTTACAGCGCACCAATGCGCTACTCCAGGGGACCTTCCATCGCCAAAATTCGGGAAGCCCGCCGCCCCGCCCCCAACAAATAAGTCAGGAAAGCCGCTAAAGCCAGAACACCCAGAGTGATTTTGACGGCTCCAGGCAAGGACGATGGCGTAACAAAACCTTCAAGCACTCCGCTCAGCCCAAGGGCGGCACTCAACGCCACCACCGAGGCTGCCGCCGCGCGGCCCTCCACGGCCAATGCCTGCGCGCGGGTTTGAGCGCCTGGCGCTACCCAGGCCCAAAACAGTTTGAGACCCACTGCTCCAGCCACAAAAACGCACGTCAACTCCAAAAGCCCGTGCGGCAGGATGAAGCCGAAGAAAACGTCACCGGCGCCCCGAGACCACATCAAACCGCCCCCAGCCCCTACATTTACAGCATTCTGGAACAGCATGTAGACCGGGTAGATGCCAGTAATTCCAAAAGCTACGCTGAACGCCGCAATGCGGGCGTTGTTAGTCCAAACCAGGGCAGTGAAACTACCGTGAGCGTATTCGGAGTAGTAGTTGGTGAACGATTGGTTGACGTATTCGTCTAGTTCCTCGGGGGAACCCAGCAACGTCAAAGCGGCAGGGTGTTTCACCACCCAGACACCGGCGATGACCGCGACCAAGACGCTGCTAGCGGTACAGCCCAACGCCCACCAGCGCAAACGATAAAGGGCTTCCGGGACTGTTAGCTCTATGAACCGTCTGATGGCACCAGTCGAAGTGTCATGCGCGCCGAGGATTTTGGTTCGAGCGGTGGCCAGCCGCGTTGAAAGCTGGGAGACCAGAGTGGGGTCTGGAGCCTCGGAACGCAGTTGCGAGAGATCAGTGGCAACGCGTTCGTAAAGCCAGACCAGCTGGTCGGCTTCAGCACCGCTGAGTTGGCGCTTGGCTGAAAGAGCGGCTAGCTGCTCCCAAGCGGCGGCCCGTTCTGCTGTGAACGCCTCAATGTCCATGCGGATACCCTAATGGAGAGCCTACGCCCGGACCGATCAAAGGAGGCAAGTTTGCAAGACGACGAAGTCCTAGTGGGGGAGGCCGTCAAGCTGGAGTTACAGTCCGCCTCGTTTGGTTTGCGCTTTTTAGCGTTCTTGTTGGACCTGGTGGTCATGGGAGTTCTTCTGGTGGTTTTGTTGTGGGTTATAGACGGGTTGGGGTTTGAGCAGTGGGATTTCGCTTCCCAAATGGCGGGTATCTCGATGGTGGCAGTTTTGGTCCTAGTAGTACTACCGGCGGTGGTCGAAACGCTCAGCCGGGGACGTTCTTTAGGAAAGCTAGCTGTCGGTATCCGGGTGGTCCGCGACGATGGTGGCCCCCTAGCTGCACGCCAAGCCATTACTCGGGCCTTGGTGGCGGTCTTTGAGACCTGGGTTGTTCTAGGATCGGTTGCTTTTGTGGTGATGCTGTTTAACAGTCGCGGCAAAAGGGTTGGTGATTTGCTGGCAGGCACTTACGTGATGCGTACCCGCGGAGCCCGGCTCCAAGTGCTGTCTCTTTTTATGCCCCCAGAGTTAGCCACTTGGGCGGCGCTGGCGGACATAGGCGACATCGGCGACCACTTAGCTTTACGAGTCCGGCAATTCTTGCTGCGGGCCGCTACGCTCTCGCCGCAGACTCGTCACCGGCTGGCCTATGACCTTGCTGGTGAGGTGGGGCGCCATGTTGCGCCGCCACCCCCACCGGGCGTCCATCCGGAACGCTACCTGGCAGCGGTGCTTTGCGCCCGCCGCGACCGAGAATTAGCGGCCGCACCGCACCGCGTAGCCCGAGCCCAAGCACTGGTGGGTACCGTACGGCGTCTTCCCTATCAAATCCCCGACCCACCCAACTGACTCGAGCCAACTGATCCACCCACCCTACCTACCTGCGGACCACCCGCACGTAGATCGGATCTACGGCATCGTTCCGGCCAAATCAACCCCACCCAACCCACGTACCTGCGGACCACCCGCACGTAGGTGGGGTTAAGAACCAGGTTCACCCCGATTTCACCCCACCCAACCCACC
>JAISMT010000059.1 GCA_031276585.1 Bifidobacteriaceae bacterium | reverse complement strand
CGGTGCGTACATCAATAGGCCCAGTGGTAGAGCTGGCCAACACGGAACGGGCTAGCACTACTTTTTCCACCACATTTTGCTGGACCAGGGCTAACGCTTGAGCTACCCGTTCCGGCCATTGGGTTGCCCCTATAGGACCGGGCTGCTCGGTTAGATGGGGAGGCTGGGCCGGTGGCGTCGCGGCATCGGGCTTCGTAAATACTTTATAAGGTTCCTGGCCGTCCTGGTCAGCGTAGGTGATCCACTCTTTACCACCGTAACGAGCCCGTACCACTCGAGGCACTAGCAAAACGGAAGGTTCCGGGGAGTTCCCGGAAAACGTGAAAGACCCCAAGGCCAGCGGACCCATTGCTGGTTGGTCCCTGCTGCCCTCAACCCGGGAGTGCCTTAATATTTCGCGCCACCAAGATTCTGCGGCGGCTAGGCGGTCGGGTCCCGTGGCTTCGAACCGGGCAGCTTGCCCCAACCCTACAAAACCTTGCCCTTGGTGCAGCCAAACAGCTGCTCGAGCGTCTGTGCCTTCCAGTAAGGAGGCAGGGTGATGCGCAGGAAAGGTCCTAAAAGTGAGACGCGGCGCCATAGCGCCGCTAAGTCTAAGGCTTAAGGTTGGGACCGCTACCCACATCTCAGAACCAATTACATGCGAAGATATTGGCCGTGACTACTGCGGATCTGGCCAAGGAACCTAGGACTGTCGCGCGGATGTTTGACAAGGTGGCGCCCAAATATGACCTGACGGATAGTGTGATGACCGTTGGTTTAGTGCATTGGTGGCGGCGCCAGACTTTGCGGGCATTAGGGGATGTCGCAGGTCAGGCGGTAATGGATTTAGCGGCGGGAACTTGTACTTCTTCGGTGGCATTAGCTCGGCGGGGGGCCGAGGTGGTGGCCTGTGATTTCTCTGAGGGCATGTTACGCCAAGGGCAGCGCCGCCTGGGGGCTTATTACCGTGCGGTGTCTTTGATTGGTGGCGATGCCACTGCTTTGCCGTTCGCAGACGCCACTTTTGACCAGGTGACTATCTCTTTTGGACTGCGCAACGTTCAAGATGTGCCTGGCGCGTTGGCTGAGATGAGGCGGGTCACCAAACCAGGGGGGCGGTTAGTGATTTGCGAGTTTTCGCGCCCGGTCTGGCGTCCGTTTGGAGCCGTTTACCGCTGGTATTTGCGGCGGGTTATGCCTCTGATAGCCCGGTTGGTGGCTTCCAACCATTCGGCTTACCAGTACCTGGCGGATTCGATTTGGGCTTGGGCGGACCAACATGAGTTGGAACGGCAGCTGGAGCTAGCGGGGTGGAGTGCGGCCAGCCACCGGAATGTGACCGGTGGGATTGTGGCTTTGCATCAGGCGCGGGCGGAGTGAGCAAGGGCGAGTTGGTGGTTCCAGCTGGAAGCCGTCTGGTGCGGTAATTCGGCCAGTTCTCATACGGGAATTGGTTTATAACATCATCTTTGTTTCGTAATTCACCCTGTTTTGATCACTAGGGGTGAAGAAACTTTGAAACTTGGGCCGACTTTTCTCCCTGGGGGTTTCCGCAAGATATCCGAGCGTAGCGAAGAGGTTTTGTGGGGTGTCTTCTGACTTATGTAGAATCGCACTTGGGAAACCGGAATATTCGCCGGTTTCCTAGTAAACAAGCGAAATCAACTCGAAAGGCTGCCGGGTGCTCCTTAGCAGTGGTGGCGAATCAGCGGTGATCGTCGTTGGCGCCGGACCAGCCGGGTCCGCTACTGCGGCCTACCTAGCGAGCGCCGGAGTGGAAACCCTACTCCTGGAAAAGGCATCCCTTCCGCGGGTTAAAGCCTGCGGTGACGGGCTCACCCCTCGGGCCGTCAAAGAACTGATCCACCTGGGCCTACCGTTCCCTGAGGATCAGGGCTGGATGCGGAACCGCGGACTACGGGTTTTCGGGGGCGGTCACCAGGTGGAATTACCTTGGCCACAGTTGGCTTCTTTCCCCGATTTTGGGCTCACCCTACCCCGGGAGGAGTTGGATTTACGTTTGGTTCGCCACGCTCAAGCGGCCGGGGCACATCTGCAAGAAAACACCACAGTGACGGCTCCGTTGGTGGATTCAGCAACGGGACGGATAGTGGGTGTAAAAGCTCAAACCCCTGATGGTGAGCAATTTTTCCGCTCCCAAGTGGTCATAGCAGCCGATGGCGCCTCTACCCGTTTGGCTACTGCCGCTGGTAGGGAAAAGAAAACTAACCGTCCGGTGGGAGTAGCCGTACGGACTCGGATTCGTCCTTCTACTCCACCGAACGGGCCGGGTCAATGGGAATGGATGGAATCTCATTTGGAGTTGTGGGATGGTGACCCCGGCGAAGGCCGTTTGATGCCTGGCTACGGCTGGGTATTTCCGGAGGCGGACGGCCTGATCAACGTGGGAGTGGGTTCGGTTAGCTCCTCCGCTAAACCATCCCCTGTGAACTACCGGCATCTGCTAAACACTTGGTTAGAGAAGCTGGGGCCAGTTTGGGGTTTCACGGCTGCTGATGTAGTAGATCCGCCTCGTTCCGCAGCACTGCCTATGGCTTTTAACCGGGGCCCGTTGTACGCCCGCGGGTTAATGTTGGTAGGGGATGCTGGAGGGATGGTTTCTCCCTTCGACGGCGAGGGGATAGCCTATGCTTTGCAGTCTGGCCGGTTGGCGGCAGAAGCAATAAAGCAGGGGTTGGGCCGCCCCGCGGGAGATTCTCGGGAAGCAGCGTTTAAGATGTACCCCCTAAAATTGAAAGAATCGCTCGGAGGGTATTTCTCTTTGGGTAGAGTTTTTGTGAAGTTGATTGAACAGCCCGCAGTGATGCGGGTGTGTACGCGGTACGGGTTACCGCGGCCAACCCTAATGAGGTTGGTCATGAAGCTTTTGAGTGATCATTATGAATCGCGTGGAGGTGACTGGATGGACCGGACCATCGCCACGCTCGCATGGATAGCGCCGGCCGCATGAACTGCGGACGGCCCGAGTTGGGCGGAGGAGACGAATGACTAACCCCTATGTGCCTGTATTGGCCATGTTGGCGGTGGCTCTAGTCATGGGTTTTGGCGGCTTGGGAGCGAGCTGGGTCATAGGGCCGCACCGCTACAACAAGGCCAAACTGGAAGAATACGAGTGCGGGATCGAAGCCAGCCCCCATCCTCACGAGGGTGGACGGTTCCCGGTTCGGTTCTACCTGGTGGCTATGAGCTTCATCATTTTCGATATTGAGGTGGTGTTCCTCTACCCGTGGGCGGCCAACTTCGACGCCTTGGGCTTAGCGGCCACCATAGCCATGATGGGCTTTTTAGCTTTGATCACAGTGCCATTGGTTTATGAATGGCGTCGTGGCGGGCTGGACTGGGATTGACCGAAAGGACGGCTCTAAATGGCTGACGGAATTGAAGGCAAGCTGCCGCAGGGTTTTGCGCTTACCACTATGGCTAAGGTGGTCAACCACATCAGGGCGGGGTCCCTGTGGCCAGTGACCATGGGTTTGGCTTGCTGCTCCATCGAGATGATGGCGGTAGGGACTTCCCGGTTCGATATTTCACGCTTCGGTATGGAGGTGTTCAGGGCTTCTCCACGTCAGGCAGATCTGATGCTGGTCAATGGGCGTATGTCTCACAAGATGGCTCCTGTGGTGCGGCGAGTCTATGACCAGATGGCGGACCCCAAATGGGTGATTTCGATGGGCTCGTGTGCTTCCTCGGGTGGGGTGTTCAACAACTATGCCATTGTGCAGGGTGTGGACCATGTGGTGCCAGTGGATGTCTACATCCCTGGCTGCCCACCCCGGCCGGAAATGTTGATCCACGCTGTCATTGAGTTGTATGCCCAAATTGAAGCGGAAGGCTTGGGCGTGGATCGGCTCAAAGCTGCCCGGGCAGCCGAGGAAGCCGCTTTGAACGCGGTACCGGTGGATCAAATGAGGGGGTTGAAGGTATGAACAGCGTGGAACCCACCGCCGAATTAGAACTTAATGATCCGTCCCAGGGCGGTGCGGAAGTGATTGGAGTACGGCAAGGTGCGTTTGGTGCCCATGGGGTTGGCGATACCTCTGGGTTCGGCGGTTTTACTCGGGTAGTGCAAATACCGGCCTCCAGCCCTCGGCCTTACGGGGGTTGGTTCGATTCTGCGGTGGATGCGTTGGCGGAGGATTTAAGCGCAGCGGATGTGAGTGGCGCCATCGAAAAAGTAGTGGTGGACCGGGACGAATTGACGTTGTTTATCAAGCGGGAGCATCTGCGCGTGGTGGCCCAGTTCTTACGGGATGACCAAGATTTGCGGTTTGAGCTTTCTTTGGGTGTGAGCGGTGTTCACTACCCCCAAGATCAGGGTCGCGAGTTACATGCCGTTTATCACCTGATGTCGGTTACCCACGGTAGGCGCATTCTGCGTTTGGAGGTGGCGGTTCCGGATTCGGACCCGCACGTACCCAGCTTGGTGGAGATTTACCCCACGCAAGATTGGCATGAGCGGGAAACCTACGACATGTTCGGCATCATTTTTGATGGCCACCCAGCGTTGGCTCGTATTTTGATGCCCAACGATTGGGTAGGGCACCCGCAGCGTAAGGACTACCCGTTAGGTGGGGTGGATGTGCAGTTTAAGGGCGCTTCGGTACCGCCGGCGGACCAGAGGAGGAACTACTCATGACCAGCCCCTATACGGCGGCCCCACCAGACAACATTGAAGCGGTCCAAGAGTTCCAAGCCACTGGTGGTGATTGGGCGGAGATCGCGCAAGAGGTGGCCCGCCGTAAAGAAGAACGGATCGTGGTCAACATGGGTCCCCAGCACCCGTCTACACACGGTGTGTTGCGTTTGATCCTTGAGATGGACGGTGAAACGGTAACTGAGACCCGAGTGGGATTGGGTTTCTTACACACCGGCATCGAGAAAACCATGGAGTATCGCACTTGGGTGCAAGGTTCCACGTTATCTACTCGAATGGACTACGTGGCGTCCATCATGAACGAGGCCGCGTACTGCTTCGCGGTGGAGAAACTGGCCGGGATTGAGGGGCGCATTCCGGAACGGGCGCAAGTGATCCGGGTGTTGATGATGGAGTTGGCTCGGGTTTCCTCCCACCTGGTCTGCTTGGGTTCAGCTGGTAACGAGCTGGGTGGCACTACCTTGATGACTATTGCGTTCCGGGAACGGGAACAGGTTTTGCGTTTCTTTGAGATGGTCACGGGGCAGCGGATGAACAACGCCTATTTCCGGCCTGGTGGGTTAGCTCAGGATCTACCGGAAGGGGCTTTAACCTGGCTGAAGGGGGTATTCCCCTCCATGGTCCGAGGCATGGATGATTTTGACAATATGGTGATGGTTAACCCGCTTTGGAAGTCCAGAACTCAGGGCATTGGGGTACTGAACCTGGCGGGGTGTATGGCTTTAGGAATCACTGGACCCATGGTGCGGGCGGCTGGTTTACCTTTGGACTTGCGTAAAGACAAGCCTTACAGCGGCTATGAGAACTATGATTTCGAGGTTTGTACGGAGACCAGCGCTGATGTCTACGGGCGTTACCTGGTCCGTTCCAATGAGATGCGGGAATCCATGCGGATTGTGGCGCAATGCATTGAGAAATTAGAGGCGTTAGGCCCGGGGCCTGTCATGGTTGATGACCCCGAAATTGCCTGGCCCGCCCGGATGGAGATTGGCCCGGACGGTCAAGGTCAATCCCCGGAACACGTCAAAGAGATCATGTCTCAGTCCATGGAGTCTTTGATTCACCACTTCAAGTTGGTTACCGAAGGGTTCAGGGTGCCGGAGGGGCAAGCTTTCCACGCCATTGAGCACGCTAAAGGGATTTACGGGGTACATGTGGTGTCCGATGGCGGCACACGGCCTTACCGGGTCCACATGCGGGAACCTTCTTACAACAATTTGCAGTCCATGGCAGCCCTGTGTAATGGCGGCACCATCTCGGACGTGGTGGTTTGCTTGGCTTCAATCGATCCGGTGATGGGAGGCGTGGACCGGTGACCTATTCAGAGGACATTTTGGCGTCCTTGCGGAAGGACGCCAAAGAAGTGATAGCCCGTTATCCCTCGCCGCGTAGTGCGTTGCTACCGCTATTGCATCTATGTCAATCCCAAGACGGGTACGTTTCACCGGATGGGATTGCATTTTGCGCCCAGACTTTGGACTTAACAGAGGCTGAGGTCAGCGCAGTAGCAACTTTCTACACCCAATTCAAGCGCCAACCCAATGGCCAATACACCTTGGGGGTTTGTGTTACCTCGCTGTGTGGCGTGATGGGCGGGGATGCGATCTTTGAACAGCTCAGTGCCTATTTACAGGTGGGACATGATCAAACCACTAGTGACGGTATGTTCACGCTGGAGAAGATCGAGTGCAATGCGGCTTGTGACTACGCGCCAGTGGTGATGGTCAACTGGGAGTTCTTTGACAATCAAACTCCGCTCACCGCAGTTCAGTTGGTCAATGATCTGCGGGCGGGTAAAGCGGTCCGCCCCAGCCGCGGGCCGGATCAATTACCTACTTTCAAAGAGGTTTCACGGGTCTTGGCTGGGTTTGAGGATGAACGTGCTGGGCAAGGCCCCTCTGCTGGGGCAGCTTCTTTGGTTGGTTTGAACCGGGCGGTACAGGAGGGTTGGAGTGCTCCAACCCCAGCTCCGGATGGAAAGGACGCCTCATGACTTCTCTTGCTCCTTTGCTCACCTCCCGGTGGGGTAATGAGAAATCCTGGACTTTGGAGGCTTACCGGGCCGCCGGTGGTTATCAGGCATTGGGCCGGGCTTTGCAGATGCAGCCAACTGAAGTGTTGGAAACGGTTAAAGATTCTGGTCTGCGTGGCCGCGGTGGAGCGGGATTCCCTACTGGGGTCAAATGGTCGTTCTTGCCGCCGGATGATGGCGGTCCACGTTACCTGGTAGTCAATGCTGACGAATCGGAGCCGGGGACTTGTAAAGACATTCCACTCATGATGGCGGATCCGCACAGCCTGGTCGAGGGTGTAATTATCACCTCGTACGCCATCGGCTGTCACCACGCTTTTATCTACCTGCGTGGTGAAGTGGTCCATGTGTACCGCCGGTTGTTGCATGCGGTGCGCGAGGCCCGGGAAGCTGGTCTACTGGGAAATTCCGTGGCCGGTAGCGGTTACTCCCTGGAGCTTACGGTTCATGCTGGTGCTGGGGCCTATATCTGTGGCGAAGAGACTGCGCTACTGGATTCGTTGGAGGGCCGCCGGGGCCAGCCTAGACTCAAACCCCCGTTTCCGGCCGTAGCGGGGTTGTATGCTCGCCCTACCGTGGTCAACAACGTGGAATCCATCGCTTCGGTGCCTTGGATTGTGGGGCAAGGGGCCGATTGGTGGAAGTCGATGGGCACTGAGAAATCCACCGGGGTTGGCATCTTTTCGCTTTCTGGCCACGTGCAACGCCCTGGCCAATACGAGGCACCCCTGGGCATTACCATGCGGGAGCTACTGGACCTGGCGGGCGGCATCCGCGAGGGCCATCAACTCAAGTTCTGGATGCCCGGTGGTTCTTCTACCCCTATGTTTACTCCGGAACAGTTGGATGTGCCGTTGGACTATGACTCGGTAGCTCAGGCTGGTTCCATGTTGGGTACCCGGGCTTTGCAGGTTTTTGATGACACGGTTTGCGTGGTGTGGGCGGTGAGCCGGTGGATGGATTTCTACGCTCATGAGTCCTGCGGTAAGTGCACTCCTTGCCGGGAGGGCACCTTCTGGCTGCGTGCGGTGTTGCGCCGCATTGAAGCGGGCCAAGGTAAGCCAGAGGACATGCAGATTTTGGAGGAAATTCCACGTTCTATAGTGGGGCGGGCTTTCTGTCCGTTGGGCGATGGCGCCCCGTCTTCTTTGGTCTCTTCTTTGAAGTTTTTCCGTCAGGAATACATCCAGCACATTGAGGAGGGACGGTGTCCGTTTGACCACACGGCCTCCTATCTGTTTGAGGCGGTGGCAGCATGAGCACCCCAGACTTGGTAAGTTGCAGCATTGACGGCGTTGAAGTCCAGGTACCCAAAAACACGCTGATTATCCGTGCGGCTGAGGAAGCGGGCATTATGATTCCCCGTTTCTGTGACCACCCATTACTCAAGCCGGTAGCGGCTTGCCGTCAATGTTTAGTGGATGTGGCTTCTCCAGCGGGTCCGGAAGGCAAGCTGCGGGCTTTCCCTAAACCCCAACCGGCCTGTGCTATTACGGTGACGCCCGGCATGGTGGTACAAACTCAACATACGTCGGCGGCCGCTAAAGAAGCTCAGGAACAGGTAGCGGAGTTGGTTCTAATCAACCACCCCTTGGACTGCCCTATTTGCGACAAAGGTGGTGAATGTCCGCTACAGAACCAAGCTATGGCTACGGGGCGGCCAGTAACCCGGTTCCAGGAGCGTAAGAACACTTTCCCCAAGCCGTTGCGTCTCACGCCACAGATTCTGTTGGATCGTGAACGGTGTGTGCTGTGTCAGCGTTGCACTCGTTTCGCAGCCCAGATTCCGGGTGATCCTTTTATTGCTTTACAGAAACGGGGCGCCAATCAACAGATTGGACGGTTTGATCCAGCGGTTTTGGGGGTGGCCCCGGTCGCTCTAGACGGTTCCAGTTGGGCGGAGGAGTCCTTATCCGTCAGCGGTGATGCGTTTGCCGGTTATTTTGCCGGTAACGTGATCCAGATTTGCCCGGTGGGGGCTTTGACCTCGGCGGCTTACCGTTTCCGGGCTCGGCCGTTTGACTTGGTCAGTACCGAGACGGTGGCGGAACATGATTCCAATTGTTCGGCTATCCGGGTGGATGCGCGGCGTGGTCAGGTGCTGCGGCGGCAAGCCGGGAATGACCCGCGGTTGAACCAGGAGTGGATCACCGATAAGGATCGTTTTGGTTTCCGCTGGCAGGTAGCCTCTGACCGTTTGAACCGGCCTTTAGTACGTCAGAATGGCGAATTAGTGGAAGTGTCCTGGCCGGTAGCGTTGGAAGCTGCGGCGCGTATTTTGGGTTCCGCTAACCAGGTGGGCGTGTTGCCGGGCGGGCGGCTCACCCTGGAAGACGCCTTCGCTTATTCTGAGTTTGCGCGCCGAGTGTTGGGAACCAACAACATTGATTTCCGGGCTCGTCCCGCCAGCGCGGAAGAGGCCCAATTTTTGGCTCACCACGTGACGGGGAGCGGTGCTGGGGTCAGTGTGGATCAGTGAGTCTCGGCTCCGGCG
>JAISMT010000048.1 GCA_031276585.1 Bifidobacteriaceae bacterium | reverse complement strand
AGGTCAAAGTAACGGCCTCCGTGGTGGGTAACGAGCGGGGCCCCAAAATCAACATTTTCACTTATAAAAACAAGACCGGCCAACGTCGGCATCAAGGGCACCGCCAAGACCTGACCCGGGTCCAGGTAACCGGAATCAAGTAGAAGGAGCTGCGCTGAAATGGCACATAAGAAGGGCGCGTCTAGCTCCCGCAACGGACGCGATTCCAACGCCCAACGCTTGGGCGTCAAACTGTTCGGTGGACAAGCTGTTCGAACTGGGCAGATCATAGTGCGCCAACATGGCACCCACTTCCATCCTGGTAACGGCGTAGGCCGGGGCGGGGATGACACTCTATTCGCTTTGGCTAATGGCCGCGTGAAGTTCGCTGCTCGGGGTGGGCGCCGCGTGGTTGACGTGGTTGACGCCTGAACTAATAGTTCAGGGATAGCGCTCCGGTGGCGACCTTTGTTGACCGGGTTCGGTTGCACCTGGCGGCCGGGCGCGGTGGAGACGGGTGCGTCTCGGTTAGACGCGAGAAGTTCAAACCCTTAGCCGGCCCCGATGGCGGCAACGGCGGGCGCGGTGGGTCGGTCATATTTGAAGTAGACCCTCAAGTAACCACTCTGTTGGGGTATCACCGCGCCCCCCACCAACGCGCCGGAAACGGTTCACCGGGTGCGGGTTCCAACCGGGAAGGTGCCAACGGCACCGATCAAGTATTGGGTGTTCCGGACGGTACCGTAATCAAGGACTTATCCGGGAAAGTGGTAGCGGACCTGGTGGGCCTCGGCACCCGATTTGTGGCTGCTGCTGGTGGCAGCGGCGGCCTCGGTAATGCAGCTTTGGCTTCACCGCAACGCAAAGCCCCTGGATTCGCTCTTTTGGGTGAGCCTGGGGTAGAGCTAGAAGTCACCTTAGAACTCAAGACCTTGGCGGATGTAGCCCTAGTGGGTTTCCCCTCAGCGGGTAAATCCTCACTGATCGCAGCTATGTCCCAAGCCCGACCCAAGATTGCCGATTACCCCTTTACCACCCTGGTACCAAACTTGGGGGTAGTGAGCGCGGGTGAACAACGTTTCACCATGGCCGATGTTCCGGGACTAATCCCAGGGGCTTCCCAAGGCAAAGGACTGGGCTTGGAGTTCTTGCAGCACATTGAACGTACTGCGGTGATCTGCCACGTGTTGGACTGTGCCACGTTAGAACCGGACCGGGACCCGCTGAGCGATTTCCAAGCTTTGGAAAAAGAACTCGCGGCCTATTCCGAAGATTTAGGCCTAACTGGCGCCACCCAGCCCTTGATGAAGCGGCCCCGTGTGATAGTTCTGAACAAGCTGGATGTTCCCGAAGCCCAGGAACTAGCCCAGATGGTGCGCCCGGATTTAGAAGCCACGGGCTGGCCGGTGCTGGAAGTGAGTGCCGTTAGCCACCAGGGCTTGGCTGGGCTTGGTTTTCAACTGGCCGCCCTGGTAGAAAAAGAGCGTTCTCAAGCTGCCGCTTTGGTGCCGTCGCGGCCCAAGATTGTGCTCAAACCCCCACGCAGTGAAGAACCAGCCTTCACGGTCACGGTTCAAAATGGTCCGGAAGGCCCCACTTACCAGGTGAGGGGGCGCAAAGTAGAACGGTGGGTGGCTCAAACCGATTTCACTAACGACGAAGCGGTGGGTTATCTGGCGGATCGGTTCGCTAAAGCCGGGGTGGAAGAAGAACTAGCCCGCTGCGGGGCCAAAGCCGGTGATCCAGTGGTGATAGGACCGGAGGCAGGTGGCGTGGTGTTTGATTGGGAACCCACTTTGAGTACCGGGGCTGAACTGTTAGGTGGTCCGCGGGGCTCGGACCGGCGGCTGGATTCCAGCCGCCGCCGCACTAACCAAGAACGCCGCCGGGAATACCGGGAGCTGATGGATGCCAAGGCGGAGGCCCGGGCCGAGTTGTGGACGGAACGGGAACAAGGCCGGTGGACTGACCCGGGTGAAGAGTAAATGGCTGAGGTTCGGGCCGCTGCTAACCGCGCCGAATTAGTGAGCCGCCGCCGTCTGGTGGTCAAAGTAGGTTCGTCTTCCTTGGTGGATTCGGAGGGCGGTTTTAGCGCGGAACGTTTGGCCCAACTGGCTCAAAGCATCAGCCAGTTCATTGCCCAGGGCCATGAGGTGGTGTTGGTGTCCTCGGGGGCGCAGGCAGCCGGTTTGGAACCTCTGGGTTTGGTGCGCCGGCCTAAAGATTTAGCTCAGGCACAGGCTGCGGCCAGTGTAGGGCAGAGCCGCTTGATGGCTGCCTATGCTGCCGCTTTCGGTGCTCATGGCCGGGTAGTGGGTCAAGTGTTGCTTACCGCTGAGGACACCATCCGCCGCACCCACTACCGCAATGCGTTGCGAGTGTTAGGTGAATTGCTGCACCACCAGGTCACACCCATTGTGAATGAGAATGACGCTGTGGCCACAGACGAGATTCGTTTTGGAGATAATGACCGCCTGGCGGCGTTAGTAGCGCACTTAGTACGAGCGGACGGTTTGGTGTTACTCACCGATGTAGACGCGCTATATAGCGGCCCTCCCGCCCGGCCCGGAGCCAGCCCCATACGGGAGGTTACTAGCTTTTCCCAGTTGGAGGCCTTGGAAATTACCGGCCGGGGCTCCATGGTGGGTACTGGCGGCATGCTGACCAAGGTGCAGGCTGCCGCTATGGCGTCATCGTCCGGGATACCGGTGTTGTTGGCCGCTACCAACCAAATTGACGCTGCGTTGTCCGGGAAACCCGAGGTGGGGACCTTCTTTGCTGCCACCGGCCGCCGAGTGAGCGCTCGCCGCATGTGGTTGGGTTATGCGGCGCGTACTTTAGGTACCTTACAGGTGGACGATGGCGCCGCCCGGGCCATCACGCAAGGTAAACACTCGCTGTTAGCGGTAGGAGTGACGGCGGTGGAAGGCCAGTTCCAAGCGGGTGATCCAGTAGAGATCCAAGCCGCCAACGGACAGGTGTTGGCGCGTGGCTTGGTGGGGTTTGACGCTCGAGAGTTAGAGCAGATCAAAGGTTTGAGTGAAGACCGCATCAGGGAGCTATTAGGACCAGATAAGGCGCGTCCTGCGGTGCACCGCGACTACCTGGTGACGCAAGCGCGGGCCCGGCGTCCCGATAAGCTGGGCGCATGACCCAAATCAACCCGGAAACCATTGTTGCGGTGGAGCAAATAGCTCGGCGCTCACGGCAAGCGTCCCGCCAACTGGCTTTAGCTTCCCGAGCTACCAAAGATCAGGCTTTAGCAGCTATGGCTGATGCTTTAGCCGAACACGGTGACGTGATTGTGCAGGAAAATCAAGTAGATCTCGAACTGGGCCGGGAAAACGGTTTACCCGAAGGCCTCCTGGATCGGTTGGCGTTGACCTCGGACCGTTTGATTGCTGCCCAAGAGGCATTACGGCAGGTAGCGGGGTTGGCAGACCCGGTAGGGGAGTTGGTTCGGGGTTCCACCTTGCCTAACGGGTTACGTTTGCGCCAAATTCGGGTCCCGCTGGGAGTGGTGGGCATGATTTATGAGGCGCGGCCTAATGTTACGGTCGATGCCGCTGGGTTGGGTTTGAAGTCCGGTAACGCGGTGATTTTGCGGGGTGGTAGCGCTGCGGAGCGAACCAACCGAGCCATCTTGGAAGCACTACGCCAGGCGGTAGTAGAGGTAGGACTTCCGGCTGATGCGTTCTTGTCTATTGACTCTTACGGGCGGGAAGGAGTCCGCGCGTTAATGCGGGCCCGGGGGTTAGTTGACCTATTGGTGCCCCGGGGCGGTGCCGGGCTGATCCAAACCGTGGTGCGGGAATCTTTGGTGCCAGTGATAGAAACCGGTGTGGGGAACTGTCACGTATATGTGGACGGAACAGCTGATTTAAACCAAGCATTGAACATTGTGGTTAATTCCAAAGTACAGCGACCCTCGGTCTGTAATGCGGCCGAGACCTTACTGGTAGACACCGCAGTGGCTGAAACCTTCCTGCCGCAGGTGCTAACGGCTTTAACCCAGAGCGGAGTGCGGCTGCACTTGGATCAGACCGCAGGTAGCCAAGCTCCGGAAAACATCACCTGGGAGCCGGCTATTGCTGAAGATTGGTCCACCGAA
Organism: Bifidobacteriaceae bacterium; assembly: GCA_031276585.1. The sequence continues at coordinate 1,199 of JAISMT010000048.1, read as the reverse complement.
TACCTGGACTTGGAAATGGCGGTGGCGGTAGTAGATGGGTTAGAAGGGGCTATCGATCACATCCAGCGTTACTCCACTGGACACACCGAAGCTATTTGCACCCAGGACTTGCAACGGGCCCAGATCTTTGTTGACCGGATCGATTCGGCAGTGGTCATGGTTAACGCTTCGACTAGATTCACCGACGGCGGCCAATTCGGTTTAGGCGCGGAGATTGGCATCTCCACCCAAAAACTTCACGCCCGCGGTCCCATGGGGTTAGCAGAACTGACTTCGACCAAATGGATTGGTTTAGGATCAGGGCATATTAGAGAATAACTAGCAGGCCCCACAAAACCTCTTCGCTCCGCTCAGATCTTTTGCGAGGACCCCGAGTAGGGAAAAACTTGGCTCAAGTGTCAAAGTTTCCGACACCAAGTGTCCCTAGAAGTACCCCCAAAATCTTCTCTTTACAGACACTCCGAGTAAGAAAACTAGGCTGAAGCGGCAAGGTTTCCGACACCAAGTGGTCTAGCGTGGTGTAGTCCAAGGTTGGGGCACGTAGAGTAATATCCACCAACTTTGGTCCATTCGGTGAGACACTGGTGAAAACTGGCCGTGTCCTATTAGTTCCAATCAGGAGGTTTGTGTGTCTATTCCGTCCCAGCGCATAGGCGTAATGGGCGGCACTTTCGACCCGATCCACCATGGACACCTGGTCGCAGCAAGCGAAGCGGCAAAGGAATTCGCCTTGGAACAGGTAGTTTTTGTGCCTACAGGACAGCCGCCCTTCAAAGATGGTCAAAATGTAAGTCCAGGGGAACATCGTTACTTGATGACTGTGATTGCTACCGCTTCCAATCCCAGCTTTGCGGTTAGCCGAGTGGACATAGACCGGGCCGGTCCCACGTATACCATTGACACTTTGAGTGATCTAGCAGCCGAATACCCTGGAGCGGAACTGTTTTTTATTACTGGCGCTGATGCTATGGGGGAGATCCTGGCTTGGAAAGACGCGGACTCATTATTTGGGTTAGCTCACTTTGTAGGCGTTACCCGCCCCGGACACACCCTTGACGCTCACGGGTTACCGGACGGCGGTGTTTCATTGTTAGAAGTCCCGGCTTTGGCTATATCCTCTACCGATATTCGCCGTCGGTCTGCCGCTGGTTGGCCCATTTGGTACCTGGTGCCAGACGGCGTAGTTCAATACATCGCTA